>CALVJV010000041.1 GCA_944332395.1 uncultured Clostridia bacterium
CAGAAATGGCAAAGAAAATTACACAAAGAACGCTTGTTGGTTTCAAAGACTATAAAGCAAATATACATGTTGAAGAAGACATTATAAATAAATTAAAAAATAAAAATGATCAACTTGTTAGCGAACTGTCAAACGCAATCACATGGAATATGAATGACAAAATAATGGAGGGTAAAATGAAATTTGATGCAATAGTAGGCAATCCACCTTATCAAGAGAACTTAGATAATCGTAGTGAACAACCACCAGTCTATCATTTATTTTTTAATTTAGCTTTTACTTTGTCTAATAGAGTTTCTTTAATTTCTCCTGCCAGATTTTTGTTTGATGCTGGTAAAACACCTAAAAATTGGAATAATAAAATGTTGTCAGATAGTCATTTTAAAGTTGTCAGATATGAAGAAAATTCTAAAAATATTTTTCCAACAGTAGAAATCAAAGGTGGAGTCGCGATAACATATAGAGATACAAATGAAAACTTTGGAGCAATTAAAATGTTTATTAAGATAAATATTTTAGGTGATATTATTAAAAAGGTTCATGTTATATCGAAAGAATTTTTAAATTCAATCACTTTTTCTAATACAAGTTATAAATATTCACAAAAATTTATAAATGAGAATGCGAAATATTTTAAGGAGGATGAAAATGGTAAAGCGATTCTTTCTGGTGGTTCTTCAAGATATTTAGCATCATCTGTATTTGAAAAAATACCGGATGTATTTTATAGTAATGCTCCAGATAACAAAAATTATATAAAAATCATTGGAAGGAAAAATAATAATCGAACAGAAATGTATATAAAAAAAGATTACATTGTTCCTCCAAAGAATTTTGAAAAATATAAAGTTTTTATGTCAAGTTCAAATGGGTCTGGCATATTTGGGGAAACTCTAACACCTCCTTTTGTAGGATACCCTTATATTGGTGCTACAGAGACATTCTTGTCCTTTGGTTGTTTTAATACTATCAACGAATCTAAAAATTTAATTAAATACATAAAAACTAAATTTGCGAGGACTTTATTAGGTTCTTTAAAAGTAACTCAAGGTAATAAGAATGCAAGTGTTTGGGCAAATGTACCTATTCAAGATTTTACAGATAAATCAGATATTGATTGGAATAATTCTATCCCTGAAATTGACCAACAACTTTATAAAAAATATAACTTAACCGAAGAAGAAATCAACTTCATCGAATCAAAAATAAAACCAATGGAGTAAATATGAATGTAGATACTATAATTAATCTAATCAGTTGTATAGCTTCTGTTGTTTTTGGAAGTTTATTTATTATTACATGTAATTATATACGACTTCTCTTTGTTAAGTATTTACTTTAAAAAGAAATTAATAATAAAGAAAAGTTTTCTTTTGTAATTAAAAGTTTAAAGGCATCAGTTTGGTGTCTTTTTTCTTTTGTGTTGAAATTTTCTTTGAGTTTTTTGAAATAATGCAAATACTACTTAAGTTTTTTCCAAATTTTGTTGTTTTTTATGTGGTAAAATTGCCATTTTGTTTTACATGAGTGGTGCTAATATTCTTAAAATTGATCTATATGCGCGTATAAAAATATTAGGTTTTTTTAGCATGGTTATTTTTTTGGAGATTGAAATAGATTCTTTTATGTCTTTAGTTATATCATTAACAATTGATTTGCTTTTTAATAAAACACCACATTCATAGTTTGTTCTTAAACTACGAATGTCAAGATTGCTCGTTCCAACTATTGCATAGTTGTTGTCAATTGTCAAAATTTTGGAATGAATAAAACCGGGTAAATATTCATAAATTGAAATTTTCGCTTTAATTAGTTCGGCACAAAAGGCTTTAGTTAGCTGATAGATTGATTTTTTGTCTGGCTTGTGAGGTATGATTATATTGACATTTATGCCCATTTGACTTGCCGAGATTAGGGCAGATTTTAATTCTGAATTTAAAATTAGATATGGTGTAGTTATATTTATTTCTTGCTTTGCAGAGTAAATTAAATTTAGCAACAAATTTTCGCATATAGTTGAATTTAGTAGAGGTGAGTCATAAAACGGAATAATTATATCATTGGAATTATTCATATTTGATGTTTTAATCAAATATTGCGATGGGTCTTCAAATCCAAATTGGACCGCCCATGTTTGAAGGACTGAAATTGTATAACTATTAACGGCTTCACCATAGAAAACAACAGCACAATCTTTCCAATGACCTAATGGAGATTCCTTGTTTATATATTCATCGCCTATATTTGCTCCACCAACAAATGCTGTTTTTCCATCAATTATTGTCATTTTTCTATGGTTTCTGATATTAAATCTAGCATCAAGAATTGGAATTATTCTATTGAATCTCATTGATTTTATGCCAAATTTAGCTAGTTGTTTGGGATATCTTCTAGGAAGAGTTAGAATTGAACCAAAGTCATCATATATTATTCTGATTTCAACACCTTCTTTTGCTTTATTTTTAAGTATTTCCAAGATGTTTTTCCACATAAACCCAGGTTTAATTATGTAATATTCAAGAAAAATAAATTTTTCGGCTTTATTTAATTCTTTTAATAATTCGTTATAAAAACATTCACCCGTTGGCAAAAACTTGCAATTTTCTAGTTGATATGCTGGAAAATTGCTCTCATTTTTTACAAAATTAGCGCACTTTCGTATTATTTGATCATTTTTTATTAAATCGTCAACATTTGTATTTTGTGTGAGATATGAATAAAATTTTTTGTTTGATGTTAGGTATTGTTCCTTTTTGTGTTTAGAAATAACTTTTCGGCCTAAAAACAAATAAAATATAAAACCAAAACCTGGCAGGCAGGTAATAACAATGACCCATGCTATTTTGTATTCTAGAGAGGTATTTCTGCCTATAACTTCAAAGAGACATAATATTGAAATTAATATGAAAAACGCATAGAAATATGGAGAGCCTTTGTTTATAAAGTATATAAGAAATGTTAGTAAACCAAGTTCTATCAAAACGATTAAGAAAAATATGAATATTCGGTTTGTCAAAATTTTCCCAAGTTTTCTAAACATAAATTTTATCCTCTATATATATTATTGCATATAACCGAACTTTAAAATAGCGATTTAAGTTAAATAATTTGCTTTTTTTATTATAAATTGTTATATTTAATAAGGTGATAGTATGTTGTTTGAAGAAAAAGTAGATCTTAATAGAGCAAAAAAAGATTATTCTACTCCTAAAAGTATACAGAAGTATCGCGATCTAGCTCAAAATTATGGGTTGTGGAAAAGTGAGTCCATAGTTATAAAAAAATTTTTAAACAAAGAAGCCCTAGTTCTGGACATCGGGTGCGGTGCAGGAAGAACGACTTTTGGTTTATATGAATTGGGCTATAAAAACCTTCTTGGCGTTGATATTTCAAAAAAGCTTATTAAACAAGCCAAAGCAATAGCAAAAAGTAAGAATATAAAAATTAAATTTGAAGTAGGAAATTGTTTGATTTTAAATTATGGCAATAATTCTTTTGATGCGGTTTTTTTCTCATATAATGGATTAATGACGATTCCTGGATATCATAATAGGATGAAGGCTGTTAGTGAGATAAATAGAGTGTTAAAAGAAAATGGCATTTTTATTTTTACTACGCATGATAGAAACCAGAATCCAGACCGAATTAATGAATGGAGTCAAGAAAAGAAAAAATGGCTTAATGGGACTCAGGATCAGAGATATTTTGATTTTGGAGATAAATTTGTAAACGATAATGGACAAGAATTATTTTTACACATACCTGATACAAAAGAAGTTTATTCTATGTTAACAAAAAACAATTTTGAAATATTATATACCAAAAGTAGATCAGAAATATGTCCCGTTCCAGAGCATGAGAAAAAAGAGTTTGGTGAATGTCGATTTTTTGTGGCGAAAAAGGTGAAACATTGAAAAAGACGAGAAAAAAAGATTTTAAGAATTTTACATTCAAAAAATATTTAAAACCATATAGTTTGCACTGTGTTTTAGGCCCATTTGCAAAGGCAATTGAGACTGCAACAGAAGTTGTTATTCCAATGTTAATGTCAAATATAATTGACATTGGCATAGCAAATCAAGACAAGCCATATATTTATAAGCTTGCTGGTATTATTCTTTTTTTGAATGTTTTGGCGGTAATATGTGCAGTGATATGTCAAAAGAGTTCTACTTTATTGGGCGAAGGTGTGGCTAAAGATTTGAGAGGAAACCTTTACAAGCATATAAATACTTTCTCTTACTCCGAATTAGATGGCTTTACTCCTGCAAGCTTAGTAAATAGAACTATTAATGATGTCAATCAAGTGGAGTCTGCTATTTCCATGACAATTAGATGGGTGACAAGAGTTCCATTTTTGTTAATTGGATCAGTTGTTATGGCAATTATAATAGATCTTCAAATGTCATTAATATTTCTAGCAGTAGCACCAACAATTGGATTGATAATGTATTTTATAACTCGAAAAACATTCCCTTATTATGAAAAGTTTAAAGTTGAACTGGATCAACTTTCCAATATTACAAGGGAAAATTTGTCCGGGGTGAGAGTAGTTCGTGCATTTAACAAAGAAAATTATGAAACAGAAAGATTTGAAAAATCAAATAATAGTTTGACGGCTATAAATTCAAAAGTGGTAAAAATAACTTCTGTGTTACACCCTATAATTTTTATGGTTATACAATTTTCTACGATAGCGATTGTTTATTGGGGTGGAGTTAGAGTAGAGATCGGGCAATTGTCGACTGGTAATGTGATTGCCTTTATTAATTATTTTACTCAGATATCGGCGGCATTCATTACAGTTGCAAGAATTATTATAGTTTATACTCGCACATCTGCCGCGGTAAAAAGAATTAATGATGTATTTAATGTGAAAAACAGCATTGTTAATCCAACAAATCCGTTTTCTTACAAACATGAAGACAATAAAAAATCTGGAGCAAAAATTAGTTTTGAAAATGTTAGTTTTTCTTATGGCTCGACAAAAAATGCAGTGGAAAATTTAAGTTTTTCGCTTGAAGCTGGACAAACATTAGGTATTATTGGTGGAACAGGTTCCGGAAAAACTTCTGTAGTAAATTTAATTCCAAGATTATATGATGCAACCAAGGGAACAATTAAGATTGATGGAATTAATGTAAAAGAATACAAATTAGAAGATTTAAGAAAAATTGTTGGTATTGTGCCACAGGAAATGGTTTTATTTGAAGGAACAATAGAATCAAATTTAAAATGGAGAAATGAAAAGGCGTCAGAGTTTGAATTAATAAAAGCTCTTAAAATTGCCCAAGCATATGATTTTGTTAAGGAAAAACCCAAATTTTTAAAAGCGAGCGTCAATAGAGGTGGAAAAAACTTTTCGGGAGGTCAAAAGCAAAGACTGACAATTGCTAGAGCCTTAATTGGTCACCCTAGAATTGTTATCTTAGATGATAGTTCGAGTGCGTTGGATTTGGCCACTGATGCAAAATTAAGAAAAGCTTTAAATACGCAATTAAAAAATGTGACAAAAATTTTTGTTTCACAAAGGGCGACTTCATTGATGAATGCAGATAAAATTATAGTTATGGAAGATGGTAAAGCTGTTGATATAGGATCTCATGATGAATTGTTGAATAGATGCAATTTATACAAAGAAATATGTTATTCACAAAACAAAGCGAGCAAGGTTTAAAATGGGGAAAGAAATGGGACGAAAACCAAAGGAACGCGAAAGCGTTGTTGAGAGACAAAAAAAATTAAGGCAAAAAGAAGATCAAAATGTTTCTATCTCTGAGGTTGGACAAGCTGTTATTGATACTTCAAAAATTGGTTCGGTAGATGAGGTGCATGAGTATTCTCATAATATGATTATGCGAAATAATGTTTTCCAACAAAATAGATCTGTTTATCGAAAAGATTTACAAAGCATAAATAAAGAAATGAGAAGACAGAAACGATTATCCAGAAGAAAACGATTTAGAGATAATTTTAGTACCATAATTAAGGTTTTTAAATATTCGAAAAAATATCAATATCTTCTTTGGTTAACTATATTTTTTGATTTATTTTGTATATTTTTGGAACTCTGTATACCTGTTGTTCTTGGAAAGGCGATAGATTGTATAGTTGGAAAAAACAATGTTGATTTTTCTTCTCTATTAAATTATTCGGTATTAATGTGTGGATTGATTGCCTTTGCTGGAATAGGCAAGTGGGCTGAAGCTGTATGCACTAATTTGTATTGCATAAAAACATCAAAATCAGTGCGTGAATTAATGTTTAATAAATTTAATCATGTTCCGTTAGCTGTAATTGATAATCATCAACATGGTGATCTATTGGATAGAATGGTTAATGACGTTGAGGACATGACAAATGGTTTTCTTAGTAGCATACAATCTATTTTTTCTGGCATTGTAACCATAATCGGAACTATAGTGTTTATGTTTGTGTTAAACACGTCAATGGCATTCATAATTATTCTTGTAACGCCATTATCGTTATTATTTACCGTTTTTATAGCTAGAAAGTCTAAAAAATTATTTAATAGAATGGCAAAAGCTCAAGGTGATATTTCTGGGCACATGGAAGAATATTTTTCTGGACAAAGAATTGTAAAGGCTTTTGGGCATGAAGAGGCAGCAATAAATGAATATGATGAAATAAATAAAGAGTTTTATATAGTAAGTGAAAAAGCACAATTTTTATCTAAGTTGATTGGTCCTATAACTAGATTTATAAATGGGCTAGTTTATGGATTGGTAGGTCTATTTGGTTCTATTTTTGCAATTAGAGGCATGATGAGCGTTGGTATGATTTCTTCATTTCTTACTTATTCAAATTCTTATGGAAGACCTTTTTCTGACATTGCGGATCAAATATCTGATATTCAAGAGGCTTTTGCTGCGGCTAGGCGTATATTTGAAATTTTGGAAAAGAAAAATGAGCCAAGCGACGAGGGCCTTTTTGAGTTGGATAAGGCAGATGGAACATTAGAACTCAAAAATGTTTGTTTTTCTTATGTTCCCAAGCAAAAATTGATTCAAAATTTAAATCTCAAAGTTCAGCCTGGCCAAAAAATCGCAATTGTTGGACCAACTGGATGTGGGAAAAGCACGCTGATTAATTTATTAATGCGATTTTATGATATAAATAGCGGAGAAATAGTGTTTTCAGGATATAATGTTTATAAAATGACAAGGGCAAGTTTGAGGACAAAATATGGAATGGTTTTGCAAGAGAGTTGGTTGTTTTCGGGAACTGTTTTTTCAAATATTGCTTATGGAAAACAAAATGCAACTTATGAGGAAGTCGTTCAGGCTGCAAAAATGGCCGGCGCTCATGATTTTATTGTCAAAATGAAAGATGGATACAATACTAAAATTGAAGATGGTGGATCTAATGTTTCTCAAGGCCAAAAACAATTGCTGTGCATAGCAAGGATTATGCTTTTAAAACCTCCTCTTTTAATTTTAGATGAAGCGACAAGTAATATTGATACTCATACTGAAATAAAAATTCAAGAGGCTTTTAATACTATTATGAAAGGTAGGACTAGCTTTATTATTGCTCATAGGTTAAGCACTATTACAAACGCGGATGTTATTTTAGTAATGAACAAGGGCAATGTGATTGAAAAGGGAAAACATGATGAGTTAATGCAAAAAAGGGGATTTTACTATCATTTGTATCAATCTCAATTTAATTAATAGTAATTTTAAGTTAAACTATTGCATATTTTAAATAAATTTGTTATACTTGTTGAGTTGTGAGGTGGTTGCGTGGTTTATTTTAAAAGTGAATTAGACGAAAAGGATTATAATAATAAGCATTTAGAGTTAATTAAAGCATTAAATGATAATAATCACAGAAAGATTCGTTTATTGCTTGGAAGTATGGATTTGGGTGAGAAACGTTGGAATTGTGTGCCGACTAATTTTGCTTTTTACGGTAGTTTGTTTGGGTTGAAATTATTAAACAAAAAAGGCGCTTTGGCTGATGATCCAAAACTTTTGTTACATGCTAGTTCATTTTATAATAAAAATGGACAATATGTTGATTGTATAAAATTATTAGTAAAAAATGGCATCGCAAGGGAAAATCCGGAAATAATAGAGCTTGCAAAAAAAAATATCAAAGAACAGATAGCTAATGAAATTCATTCTGATCAAAAAAAAATAAAGGATTTGGTTGAAGCATTGTTTATAATTACTAATTATTCCAAGGCTTGTTGCCAAACAGAAAAGTAAATGTTTAAAAAAATTGGATTGTATACATTATTGTTTATTGTTGTTACACTCTCCACGGCGACAGTTGTTGTGTTCATGAACAAGCAGCCAAATGTGGTCAAAAATGAGCCTGTTATTAGTGAGCAAGAAATGACGCTCACAAATATCATGAATGCAACCATGACGATGGAAAACTATTATGCTAGTTTTATTTTGAAAAGTGATGATAATGATATTGATTTAAGTGGTGCAATTTCAATATTAGATTTGGCCGGCACGCCTAGCGCAAATTGCAAAATTAAGGGTAATTTACTAAGTAAAGAAGTCAATATTAGCATTAAGTATAAAGATAGTGTAATTTATTTTAATTACAATGGTTTTGGTATAAAGGTATTGTCTGGTGATGTTGTCGAAATTTTTGAGATAGTTTATTCGCTGATTTCTGATCAGACAAGTAAAATTGATTTTAATATTGAATCGCTATTATCTAATTTAGAAAAAGTACAAATTGAAGAAACTGCCGAAAACTATAATTTGCGTATTGAAATACCCTCAATAGGGCCAGTGAATATTAAGGCTAACAAGAATTATTTGCCAATTTGGATTGAGGCTAATGAAATTTCATTATTTGGTAAGAATTTACAGTTTTCTTTAAATGCACATCCTGGAAAGGCTAGTTCGGTTTCTTTGAATTATGCAGAACAAAATGATTATATAAATTTATCAAACTCGAAAAATTTAATTAAGAGTATTATAAATACATTTACAAAATCGACCACAATTTTAGAGGGTTATTTGGATTTTTTTGGTGTCTCTATAGAAACTTATATTTTTATAGATAAAGATTTTAATGTTAAAGCGAAATTGACATTGGGGAATTTATTGGTTGAACTATATTATTATGATAAATATATTTATATAAATGCTCTTGGAACAAAAATTAAGTGTGAATTAAGTGAGTTGTTAGAACTTGCTGGGACTTATTTTAATATTGACGGAATATTTAATGACTTGAATTTAGATTTATCTGAAACAAATTTTTCTATTTCGGGTTTTAGTTTTGATTTTGTGGTTGAAGACAATCATATAAGACAAATCAAGATGTCTCAAACAGACGATTCGTTGAAAGACCCAATATCTGGTGTATTTAATGTGTCAAACTTTTTTACAAGTTCTATAGTTCCGCCTCAAAATTATGAAGATGCTTTTACCGTTAATGAAATAAAAGATTTATTATATTCGTATCTTGAGATTTTACAAAGTGATGAATATAGTTTTATTGCTAATGGGAATTTAGAGGAGTTAAATTTTGATTTAAATGGTTATATTTTAATGAATAATCAAAGTCTTAAAAGAGTATTTTTTGGAGGGAAAATATCTAATAATTTACTAAATGTTTGGTATAAAAATGGATATACATACGTTGCTAGCGAAATTGTAAGGGTAAAATTTAATAATGCGTTTTCTTCAAACATGCTGAATTACTTATCTACTGTTTTTAATATTCAAATTCCAACAGAAGTAAATTTAACGGACATTGTTGATTTGTTGAGCGGTGAACTTGAGATATTAAATATTGAAAAAGATGGTACTATTTATTTAAAATTAAAAACAGGCATTGAGTTGACTATAAACAAGAGTTCGGATTCTACAACTATAAAAATTGTTGGCTCGGTGTATGGAAAGTCCTTAAATACATCAATTTGTCTTTTTAAAGAAACAGACAAAAATAAAATTTATACTAATATGTTATTAGAAAATGTATACGAAGATTTTTCTGATTATGCAGATGAAAGTCAGGCAGTTTTAAACACTTTAATGAATGATTATAATTTGTTTTCAGGAGAATTAATTGTTCGTGGATTGTGTAATATTGCGGATTGGGTAAAACTTGGTATAAAAATAGAAACCTGGTATAAAAATGGTAAATTGGAATTTTGTATAGAAATAAGTAATTTCCCGACGACTTGCATTTTTACGGATACTAGTGTTTTTAATTACAAAAAACAAAGCATAAGAATATTTTATAAAGATGGGAATTTAAATGTAAAACGCATTGGGATAAAGACTTTTGGTGGCGATGAAGAATTGAGATTTGAAAAGAATTATAAGCTTAAAGATTTGTCTGTTTCTTCGTTTTATGAAATTTTTGGTTTTGGCGGAATTATGGGAAATAAGATCAAGAAAATGCTTGATTCCGCTAGTGAGACAGTATTTGACTTAAATGAGTTGCTATCTCTTGAAAAAGTAGATAATCAACTGACAGTTTCTGTTCAAGCTTCAAAATTGATGAAACAAATAAAAGAATTTATCGTGTCATTGAAAATTAATGAGGGAGTATTCTCTGGTGCGTCCGGACAGATTGATTTTGGATTTCATGTAGATTTTAATATTCAATTAGTTAAAAATTAGTTTTATTGCAATTAAAATTTAAAAATTGTTGACAATGATATAAAGGTGTGTTATATTGTCGGTAATGGCCCTTTAGGGCTTATTTTTTGGTATTAATTTATTTTGGGAGATTTTATATGAGAACGAGAATAACGTTAGAGTGTACAGAATGCAAACAACGCAATTATGATTCTTACAAAAACAAGAAAAATGATCCAGATAGATTGGAAATGAATAAGTATTGCAAATTTTGCAAAAAACACACTAAGCACAAAGAAACTAAGTAAGGAGTTGAAATAGGTGGCAAATACTGTTAAGCAAACAACAACGCCAAAGGTAAAAAGAAGTAGAGTAAAAGAAACATTTTCTGAACTAAAAAAGGTAAACTGGCCTTCTTTTGGCAAGACCATAAAGCAAACTGGAATGGTTCTTTCAGTTGTTTTAATATTTACTTTATTAGTATTGGGAATAGATAGTCTAGTAAGTTATATTATAAGATTGTTAACTGAAATTTAAGGAGATAGTATGGGAGATATAAAGGAAATAGAGCCAAAGTGGTATGTTATTCATACATATTCTGGATATGAAAATATGGTTCAAGATAATTTGTACAAATTTGCCGAGAAAAATGGTTTACAGGATCAAATTATTGAAGTCCAGGTTCCAATGGAAGACGCAATTGAAGAAAAGAATGGGAAAAGAAAAGTGGTACAGAGAAAAAAATTCCCTTGTTATGTTTTAGTTAAGTTGCGTTATACGGATTCTCTTTGGCATTCTATTGTAAATACTCGAGGAGTTACAGGATTTGTTGGGCCAGCTGGAAGAATTAGCCCTTTAAGCGATGAAGAAATTAGAAGAATGCGTCTAGAAAAAGTGAATGTTGATATAAAAATCAATGTTGGAGATAAAGTAAAAATTATTTCTGGTCCGCTTGAAGGATTTGTTGGAGATGTTATTGCAATCGATTCCTTAAATCAAAAATGTAGGGTTAATGTTACGATGTTTGGAAGGATTACTCCAGTAGATGTCGAATTTGACCAAATAGATATTATTTAGGTGTTTACCGATTGCCATCGGTGAATATATTGGGAGAGGCAAAGCCTCGTAAACCACAATTATGCTTGTAAACAAGCAAAAGGAGAAAGATAATGGCACCAGTAAAAAAAATTACAGCAGTTGTAAAGTTACAATTGCCAGCCGGAAAGGCAACCGCCGGTCCACCAGTTGGTAGTTCTCTTGGACCTCATGGCATTAATATTCCTTCATTTGTAAAGGAATTTAATGATAAAACTGCCGCACAAGCAGGGTTGACTATCCCTGTAGTAATGACTATTTATCAAGATAGGTCTTTTACTTTTGTATTGAAAACTCCACCAGTTCCTGTTTTGATTAAAAAGGCATTAGGAATTGAGTCTGGAAGCGCAAAACCAAATAGAGACAAAGTAGGAAAACTTACTAAAGCTCAATTAAGAGAAATTGCGCAAACGAAAATGCAAGATTTGAATGCAAACACTATTGAGGCAGCTGAGAGTATGGTAAAAGGCACTGCTCGTTCAATGGGAATTACAGTGGAGGGGGATTAGAATATGAAACATAGTAAACGTTTTAATAGCGCCCAAGACTTGATAACTAAATCCAAAATTTATGAAACTGATGAAGCTTTAGAAAAGGTTTTAGAAACATCAACCGCAAAATTTGATGAAACGATTGAATTACACGTAAAATTAGGAGTTGACCAAAGGAATGCTGATCAGCAAGTGCGTGGTGTTGTTGTGTTGCCTAATGGAACGGGAAAGAGCATAAAAGTTTTGGTTATTGCAAAAGGAGACAAAGCAGATGCGGCAAAGGCTGCCGGAGCCGATGTTGTTGGTGCTGAGGAGATTATAGCAAAAATTCAAGGTGAAAATTGGTTGGATTTTGACGCTTGTATAACAACTCCAGATATGATGGGTGTTGTTGGAAGAGTTGCTCGAATTTTGGGACCAAGGGGATTGATGCCAAATCCAAAATCAGGAACTGTTACAATGGATGTAGCAAAAGCAATTAAAGATATTAAAGCTGGTAAAGTTGAATATCGTTTGGATAAAATGGGTGTAATTCATGTTATTATAGGCAAAAAGAGTTTTGGAACGCAAAAATTAAAAGAGAATTTGCAAGCAGTAATGGAAGCTATAATTAAGGCAAAGCCACAAACGGCGAAAGGAGTTTACTTGAAATCTTTAGCATTATCAAGCACTATGGGGCCTGGAGTAAAATTTAGTTATAGAATGAATTAAAGCAAAGGGAGTGAAAACTCCCTTTTTTGTTGAAAGAAATAAAAAAATATGTTGACAAATTAATTAAAAGCGATTATAATTCAACTTATCAAATAACTTGTGCCAAAGACAGCAAGCAATTTTGTAAGACTTGCCGAGGAACAATGAGGTTTTAGTTTTAAACCCTTGTGCTCTTCGGTCACAAGGGTTTTTTGATTCTCACACAATTTTATAAGGAGGTAATTATGTCACAAAATTTTGAAAACAAAAAGTTGTTGGTTGAAGAAATTTTGAACAAAGCCAAAAGCGCTAAGTCAATTGTTTTAGCAGACTACAAAGGTTTAACAGTTGAGCAAGATAGAGCTCTGCGTATAATTTGTAGAAAAAACGGAATTGATTATCGTGTTTATAAAAACCGACTAATTAAGCGAGCTTTTGATGAGATGGGCGTTCAATTTCCTGATTCAGTTTTGGAAGGTCAAACCAGTATAGCTTTTGGTAATGATGATGTTTTATGTGCAAAACTATTAGTTGAACAAGAGACATCAACAAAATTAAAAGTCAAGTCTGGTTTTGGATTTGGTAAAGTATTATCAGAACAAGAAGTCCGCGACCTTGCTAAAATACCTAACAAAGAAGTGCTTATTGCTCAATTGTTGGGTATGCTCACCATGCCAATGCGTAGTTTGGCTGTTACAATTTCTGAAATTGCAAAAACAAAGTAAACAAAAAAAAGGAGAGAAAATATGGATATTCAAAAATTAATTGATGAAGTAAAATCTATGACAGTTGTAGAATTAAATGATTTAGTTAAAGCTTTAGAAAAAGAATTTGGTGTGTCAGCTGCTGCTATGGCTGTTGCTGCACCAGCTGCTGGCGGTGCTGCCGCTGCGGCTGAAGAAGAAAAAACCGAGTTCACTGTATTCTTAAAGGAAGTTGGTCCAAAGAAAATTGATGTTATTAAAGTTGTTAGAGCGGCAACAGGACTTGGCTTGGCTGAGGCTAAAGCTGTTGTTGATAAAGCTCCTGGCGTTGTTAAAGAGAACGTTCCAAAAGAAGAAGCTGAAGATCTTGTTGCTAAATTTAAAGAAGCAGGCGCTGTTGTTGAGCTTAAATAATTGAGATTATTATATATTTGTGTGAGAAAAGGAGTTAGTTTTTAAACTAACTCCTTTAATTATTTTATTGTGATTTGTAATTTTGCTGAAATGCCTTGATGTAATTTTATTTCTATTAAATAATTGCCAGCATTTTTTAACGGATTTTGTAATACTATTTTTTTCTTATCTATATTTATACCATAATGCTCGCTTAATTTCTCGGCTATTTCTTTTGTGCCTATTGAGCCGAAAGCTTTTCCATTTTCTCCTCTTGATATAGAAAATTCAAGACAAATCATTTTAATTTTATTGGCAAGTTGTAAAGCTTCTTTTTTTTGTTCCTCTAACAGTTGTTGTTGAGCCCTTTTTTGTGCCTGATTAATGGCAAGTGCTGAACTTGTTGCAGGAACCGCTAATCCTTTTAAAATTAAAAAATTATTTGCATATCCATCTGCGACATTTATTACATCGCCTTTTTTCCCCTGTGATTTTACATCTTGCGTTAATATTACTTTCATAGTACACCTCTCTTTAATTTTACAAAAACTGTAAATTTTGTCAAGTTAATGAATATTTAATTTATTTAGGCCAATAATTGTTGTGTGGGTTTTATATGATTGATCTAAAATGTAAATTAAATAATTGTATTTATAACAAAGATTCTAATTGCAATGCAAAGCAGATTACGGTTGATTCAAAAGCATCTTGTTCTTCGTTTCATGCGAAAAAAAAATTTGAAAAACAACCGGATAATACGCCTATGCCATTTGTTAGATCTGCTGTTGATGTTAATTGCAAGGTAAATTGCCTATTTAATAAAAATGGAAAATGTATTGCGAATGGAATATCTATGTGTGATGAGAAAGGCTCTCAAAAACAGGCTGATTGTTCTACTTATATGCCTAGTTAATTAGAAATTAAGCAATTCCATATAATCTTTTGGATTAATAGTTGCAAAATACAAATATAATCTTGGACCTTTGTCTTTACCGAATAAAAGATTGTAAAGGTTTTTAAAGAAGCTCATTTGCAAGTTCATATTTTCTTTTTTTGAAAGAGCAGGGTTGTTAATTATATTATACATTCCTTGTTGTATTTGTTCATCAGTTAACTTGTCAGCATCTTTTACTAAGTTATATACCTTTTTAATATCATTTTTTTCTTTATCAGATAGGTTGTTATAGTAATTAGTATTTTTATCTGATAATAACTCAAAAATTTCTGGTTTGTTGTAGTTTTTTAGCAAATACTCAACTTTATCAAATCTTATTTGAGATATTTTATTAAAATTATAACCTAATTTTTTCAGAATTTTTTCTAGAAGATTTCTGTCATAATTAACAAGTGGAGCTAGATTTACTAAAATGTTAAAAGGTATACGTTTTTCCGCTGGCCTATTTCCTAGTGCTAATTCCATGACTGTTGTATTGTATTCATCAAGTTCATTGTTTATATAACTATCAAGCATTTTATCGAACTCTGCGTATTGTCGTTGAATTGTTCCATCAAAGGCAAAATTAAAAACTTCAGTTGAATCATATTTTGCATATATCCACAAAAATACATCTGGTTCGTAAATTTTTAAAAGTTCATTTGGAGAGATATTTATGCCACTAGATGAATGCATGTCGCCTTGACCAGAAATTCCAATCCATTCAAACTTTAAGTAAGATGGAGGAGTGTAGTTAAATAGTTCTTGCGAAATTTTGCTTGAAACATCATAACTTCCTCCTGGGGTTGAATGATCTCTTCCGCCCGGTTCAAAATCTACTTTTTCATATTTCCAACGCATAGGCCAATCAATCTTCCATTGTAGTTTAACCAATGTGTATTGCCTTATATCAATAGTTTCTTCGTTTCCGCATATTTTACATTTATATTTTATGTGATATCCATCTTCTGAAAAATTCAAAACTTGAGTAGAATCATGTAAGCATTTTGAACAATAAATTGAAACAGGAGAAAAGGATTCTCGTTCTTGTAAATTTGCTTCTTGAGTTTTAAAACTCATTAATATATCATATATCTTTTTTCTTT
>CALVJV010000042.1 GCA_944332395.1 uncultured Clostridia bacterium
ATATTTGGAGCTGCTCGAGGCTTATTATGGGTTTGTGTTATTTTTGCATTCGTTTCTATTTTTAGAAACTATGTATTTTTTGCTGATATAAATGGTGCAATAAACTCTTCACTAATTGGAAAGCCCATTTCTTCCTGGATTTATAATATTGTAGATAAATACTTCGACCTTGGTTCAATGATCAAATTAATTTCTATAATTTAATTTTATTGTTTCACGTGAAACATTTTAATTAAACAAAAAAAAATGTTTCACGTGAAACATTTTTTGCATAAAAAAGCAGAACCGGCGTTTTACTTTAATATTATATCATAAATTCTTTGTAAGTCCTTTGCATTATAATAATCAATAATAATCCTTCCCTTTTTATCATTACCTAATATAGAAACCTTTGTTGCTAATTTATTTTGCATTAAATCAATAAATTGCTTAATTTCAAGACTTTGCTCTTTTTTTACTTTTGTGTTTTTTGGATTTAAAACTTCACGAACATATTTTTCTAATTCTCTCACAGACAATTTAGCCTTAATTGTCATTTCTGCAATTTTACATTGAAGTTCTTCATTTTCGACAGCAACTAAAACTCTAGCATGGCCTGAAGATAACTTATCTTCTTCAACATATCTAATAACCTCTGGAGCAAGGCTTAATAGTCTTAATGTATTTGCAACAGCAGGCCTGCTTTTTCCAATTCTTTCGGATACTTTCTCTTGTGTTAGTCCATGTTTTGTTATTAGTTCATGAATTGCTCTAGCACTTTCTATTGGATTTAAATTTTCGCGTTGTAAATTTTCAACTAAGGCAACTTCCCTTATTTCTTCGTCATTCATATCTTTTATGACAACTGGCACAGTTTTTAATCCTGCAATCTTAGCAGCTCTAAATCTTCTCTCCCCAGTAACAATTAAATATCTGTTTCCTCTTTTTGTAACAACTAATGGTTGAATTATTCCATAAGTTCGCATAGAATCAGCTAATTCATTTAAGGCTTTTTCATCAAACTTTTTTCTTGGCTGATTTTCGTTTCGATCTAATAAATTTATTGAAATCTCTTGAGTATTCTGATTATCATCAAAACTTTCATGTTTTTTCTCATTCTCTTCTGGATATTCACCAAACAAAGAATTTAATCCTCTTCCTAAAGCTTTTTTCACGTTTTATCTCCTTTTTTGTTTCTTTGTTATACTTTTATAACTATCTTTGTTTCTTTTTAAAAATTCAATAGCTAATTGTTCATATGATTTTGACCCACTACATGTTTTATCATATAAGTAAATAGGTTTTCCATAACTAGGAGCTTCGGCTAATCTTATATTTCTTGGAATTGTTGTTTTATATATAGAGTCTTTAAAATATTTTGCAATTTCATCTGCAACTTGATTTGCCAAATTGCTTCTTCCATCTTTCATCGTCAAAACAACACCTTCAATTGATAAATCTTTATTTAAATGTTTTTTTACCAATCTAACTGTATTCATTAGCTGACTTAATCCCTCTAAAGCAAAAAATTCACATTGTATTGGTATTAGTATTGTATCAGATGAAGTTAATGAATTAATTGTTAATAAGCCAAGGGAAGGTGGACAATCAATAAAAATATAATCATACTTTTGTTTTAGTCCATCAACTATATTTTTTAAAACTTTTTCTCTTTCATTCATATATACAATTTCAACTTCAACACCAGCTAGATCAATAGAAGATGGAATTATATCTAATCCACTTATCTCTGTTTTTTGTATACAATCAATTGGATTTATATCTCCAGCAATTACATTATAAATGCTTTTTGAATTTGACTCTTTTGTGAGACCTAAATTTGTCGTTGCATTTCCTTGTGGATCAAGATCAATTAATAAAACTTTTTTTCCCATTAAAGCAACAAACGATGCTAAATTTACACAAGTAGTTGTTTTACCAACACCACCTTTTTGATTTGCAAAAGAAATTACTTTCATAAACTCTATCCCTCTATTATAAATAGAATATCATATATTATAAAAAACAACAACTTTTTAAAAAATTTTTTAAAACTTTATATTTTTACTTGATATTATAAATTAAAAATGTTATTATATGTTTAAAATTGTTAAAAAATGTTATTAAATGGTGAAATATGTATTACTCTTTAAATGAAAATTCAAAATATTCTGAAATTGAAGTGGACCGAATTTTGACGCACATCTTATTAAACTTTGAAATACCTGCAAAAAATCAAGGCTTTTTCTTTATAAAAGAATGCGTTAAAATTGCTTATTTTAATCCTTTGTCAAGATTCAACTTAAATGAATCTATTTTAAAAATAGTAGCAAAAAAATATAATTCAACAAGTTCTCGTATAGATAGATCAATACGTCATGCAATAAGCATGATGTCAGCACAAAACAATCTTAATAGTTTTAAAAATATATTTTGCATAAAAAATAACTTTTCTATAATACACCCAAGTGTAGGTGAATTTATATCTTTACTTGCAGAGTCAATTAATTTTATAAATCCAAAATTTTTAATTAGTTTTGAACAATGATTTAATATTTATTAAAAGTTATTAACAAGTTATAAACAATAACTTTTATTTGTTTTAAAAGGAAAAATAAGATATCAACAGTTATCAACAAGCCTACTACTACTTCTACTATTAAATAATTAAATTATTGTCTTTTTGGAAAGAACAATTTTTTTTTGTTTTTATAAATCGCTTTATCTTTTTTTCATACTTTGGTATAATAGTTTTATATCAGAGGTGAGTGATAATGAAATTTTATTGTAATGGTATTGATTTGTATGATGCTGTGTTAAAAGTTATAAAAGCAGTAGCTGTTAAATCAACTAATCCAATTTTTGAAGGAATTAAAATGAAAGCAGAAGAAGATTTACTTACTCTTACTGCTACTGATGGTGAATTACTAATAGAAACAACTATTCCTGCAGACGTTAAGATTGAAGGAGAAACAGTTGTTCCAGGAAAATTATTTAGTGATTTTCTAAGAAAATTATCGGGAGAACAAATTGAAATAAATGTTGATAAAGGAATTATGAAATTAACGTATTCCGATTCAGAAGGTGTTTTCCAGTGTTTTAATAGTGAAGATTTTGTAGAACCAAAAAATGTTGACAATTTTGAGTGGTTTGAATTAGAAAGAAAAGATTTAAGAGATTTAATAAACAAAACAATTTTTTCTATTTCAAATGATGATACTCGTCCTACTTTAAAAGGGTGTTTATTTGAAATAAATGAAAATAAAGTTACAGTTGTTGCTATTGACGGATTTAGAATGGCAATGTATAAAAAACCTGTAAATTGTTCAGCTGAATTTTCCGTTATAATTCCTGGAAAAAGTTTAAATGAAATTACAAAATTTTTAGATGACAAAAATCAAAAAGTAAAGGTTAATGTACAAAGAAATTATATTTTAATAGAAATAGATAACACAAAAATATTATCAAAAAGACTTGATGGAGAATTTATTAATTATAGAAATGTTATAGCAAATAATGGTTATCAAACCAAGATTACTGTTTCAAAATCTCAATTAGAAGATGCAATAGAAAGAGCGAGTTTGATGTCTAGACAAGAAAAAAACAATGCAATAAAATTAAATGTTTCTAATAATTGTTTAACTATAAAATCAGCTTCAAATGTTGGAAATATAAAAGAAAATATAACTTGCTCTATGGAAGGAAAAGATATTGATATTTCCGTTAATGCTAAATATATATTAGAATGTTTGAGAGTAATAAGTGAAGAATTTGTTGTTATAAATTTCATTTCATCAATTGCTCCATTTACAATTTCTTCAACGACAAAAGAGGAATATTTATATTTAATATTACCTATGCGTAGTTTTGAGTAGGAGTAGTTATGGATAAAAAGAATAATTCAATTTTTAAAGATATTTCGTTTTATGTATTTCTGGGTTGTGTTTTATTATGTGTTTCAATGTTTTTATATGCAACAATCTCTCTAGTTAAATTTATTTCTGGATCAGGTGAAAGTAATTATAAAAACCTTATTCAGATTATTTTTTCGATTGCATGTATTTTAATATTGACGATTTATTACACATATATTAAGTTTTGTAAAATTGACATTAAGCAACCATTAAATATTTATTATTTAATTTTTATTTTGGTTTTTCTAGGTATATATCCTTGTTTTTCATTGTTTAATAATTCAATAGCATTCGGTGTTTTCTGTGCATTTTTAGGTTTTACTTTTTCGGTAATAGGTATAACCTTTTTCTTTCATTTTAATAAACTTCAAAATGGTTCGGTAAAAGCCAATCCAATTTTCATGTCTCTATTTATTTTTTCATTTTCAATTTTTGTTTGTGTTTTTATTTTGTCAGTTGCATATGCTGTTTCAAAATTAAACAATACCGAAATAATCAGCTCTATTAGTCAATTTATTTATCAAATTTTATATTCAGTTATTGGTTCGATATTTGCAACAATATTAGTTGTTCTTTCACTATACAAAAGCAAACGATTTGTTAATTTATGTTTAATTAAGCGTATAAGTGATTGACAAAAATTGGTTTGTAAAATATAATAAATTTTATGACATTATAGGAGATTTTTATGAAACAGACTTATCAACCTAAAAAAAATACTAGAAAAAAAGTTCATGGATTTCGTGAAAGAATGAAAACAAAAGGCGGAAGAAACGTTCTTGCTAGAAGACGCAACAAAGGACGAAAAGTTATTAGTGCTTAAAAACAAATTAATTACATTAAAAAAAAATTATCAATTTCAATATGTTTTTAAAAAAGGTAGGAGATATAATTCTTTTAGTTTTACACTTTTGACAGCAACTTCAAAGTCAGCTATACCAAAATTTGGGTTTGTTATTTCTAAAAAAATTGGTAACGCAGTTGTAAGAAATCACAAAAGAAGACAATTAAAACAGATTGTTTTAGAATTTCAAAAAATGTTAATTCCAAATCAGTATATTTTTGTAGCAAAAAAAGAAATTGTAGAGCTTTCGTACTGGGAAATACGTGATGAAATTAAACAAATTTTTCTATCAAATAAATTAATTATTCAGTGAGGAAATAATGAAAAGTTCAAAAAACATATTTATTTTGACAATAAAGTTTTATCAAAAGCTTATTTCTCCCTTCTGTTTAGGAAAATGCAAGTTTGTTCCTACTTGTTCTAATTATGCAATAGAGGCTATATTAAAATTTGGAATATTTAAAGGATTATATTTAAGCTTTATAAGAATTTGTAAGTGTAATCATTTTTCAAAAGGCGGGTACGATCCCGTTCCAGAAAATTTGTATGGAGAGTATAGATGGCTATTATAGATTTATTAGCAAAATTGCCTAGACCTAGCGGGCTTTGGCCAATTATCATTAGTGGTATAGATGAAGGAGTTTTAAACTTTGGTTGGACGATAGTAATTTTTACGATTATCGTAAAACTTGCTATGAGTCCATTGGACTTTTTGATGCGATGGTCCGGAAAAAAGAATGCTTTGATTCAAAAAAAATTAGCTCCTCAAGTTGAAAAAATAAACAAAAAATATTCAAATAACAAACAGATGGCAAATATGCAAATTCAATCTCTATACAAAAGAGAAGGATTACATATATTTAGTTCTTGTATTTTTTCATTAATATATCTTGCGTTAACTATGACAGTTTTCTTTACATTGTATTCTTCATTGCGAGATTACAGCGCATATAATGTTCTAAATCAGTATGATACAATTAAAGGTCAATATTATAGTGTATATGAATCAACCGAAGGAACAGAAGAACAAAAAATTAGTGCGGCGGAGTTTGCTGTAAAAGAAACCTGGTATAAAGAAAAAGATGGTTGGCTTTGGATTTCTAACATATGGAGAGCGGATACTCAAAATAATCCGGTTCCTAGTTATGATTCGCTAAAATCATTAGTTTCTTCAGTAAAAGACAAAAAAGCAACAAGTAAGTTTAAAGAAATTGATGAGGCCGAATATCAAAAAATTATGGGAAAGCTTATAGAAAAAGAAAAAGGGCAATGGAATGGGTATTATATTTTAGCGATACTGGCATTGGGATTGACTTTTTTATCTCAATGGATAAGCGAATTAGGAAATAAAGTTAAATCAAAGAAAAAAGAAAAAACAAATAAATTTTATCAGCCAATTGACGATAAAGACAAGAAGAAGGATATTGATCCAACAAATTCCACAACAATGAAAGTTTTAAAGTATGTATTGCCAGTTATTATGGTAATATTTGTAATAACATCTTCGGCTGCGTTTGGAATATACATTGTTACAAGTTCGTTAATATCGATCTTAATTAATCTTTTAATTAATTATTTGGTAAAAGTTACAACCAAAAAGCAAGAACAAGAGTTGTTGTTGATTATGGAAAAACAAGAAAGGAAAATTAAAGCAAAATAGGAGAAGACAATGAAATCAATAGAGACAGAAGGAAAAAATGTTGAACAAGCTATTGAACTTGGGTTGTATAAGTTAGGGCTAAATAGAGATGAAGTTACAATTCAAATATTAGAGCAAGGTGGTTTATTTTCAAAAGCAAAAGTAAAAATTATTTCTGGGGAACAAACAGAAGAAGAAAAAGTATTTCAAAAATATTTTGATGATCTCATTACAGTGATGCAAATTTCCTGTTTTGCATCTGTTGAAATAAGTGGAAATAAAGTTAATGTTAATTTAACAGGCAATGATGTTGGTATTATGATTGGAAAACGTGGAGATGTTCTTAATGCTATTCAGTTTGTAACCTCCCAGATTTTTAATAAAAATAGAAACGGAGATGAATATTATAGAGTAGTCGTTGATAGCAGCAACTACATTAGTCGAAGGGAAGAATCGTTAAGAAACTTAGCAAAGTCAAGTGCAAACAAAGCAATAAAGAGTAAAAAACCAATAAAACTTAATTATATGAGCGCTAAGGAAAGAAGAATAATTCACGAAGAATTAGCAAAGAACGAGTTAGTGAAAACAGAAAGCCGTGGCGAAGATCCAAAGAGATTTGTTGTTATAACACCAACGAACAAAGGAAAAAACGCAATGGAGGAGTTTAATTTAAAACCAAGAGTAAATAATGATTGATGACACAATTGTTGCAGTAGCAACTCCATATGGAGTTGGAGGAATAAGTATAGTGAGAATTTCGGGGCCATCTGCGTTAAAAATTGCAGATGATCTTTTTTGTGCAAAAAACGGAAAGAGTCTTAATAAAGCGATTCATGGAAAACTAAATTATGGTACAATAAAAATTGGAGAGATTAGAGAAGTTGGTCTTGCTGTTGTTTTTTTTAAACCAAAATCTTTCACCGGTGAATTGGTTGTAGAATTTCAGGTTCATGGTGGAATTTTGATAGCAAAAAAAATAGTTGAAGAATGTATAAAAAGAGGTGCTCGACTTGCAGATAAGGGCGAGTTTTCGAAAAGAGCATTTTTAAATGGGAAAGCATCTCTTGATAGTCTTGAAGGTATGATAGACATGATAAATGCGGAAAGCGAGTCAGAACTTAAAGCCGCATTTGGTCTTTATTCAGGAACACTTAAAAAAACTGTTGAAGTTATTGAAAATGAATTAACTGAAGCACTAGCTGGAATAGAAGTTGGAATTGATTATCCAGATGAAGTTGACGACTTGCCAACAAAAGATATGGTTATGGAAATTATTTTTAACGCCAGAGGTAAATTAGAAAAATTAATTGAAACTAAAAAATTAGGAAAAACAATAAAAGATGGAGTGCTTACACTGATTTTAGGAAAACCTAATGTTGGAAAATCGTCACTACTAAACGCAATTATTGGCGAAGATAGAGCAATAGTTACTGAACACGCTGGAACGACTAGAGATATTGTTAAAGAAACATTTATTTATGATGGAATAAAGTTTCAGTTGTTAGATACTGCAGGCATAAGAGATTCTAAAGATGAAATAGAAAGTATTGGAATAAACAAAGCGATAGAAAATATAAATATTGCGGACTTAATTTTATTTGTGATAGACTCAAACCAAAAATTGACCAATGAGGATCTGAAAATTTATCAGCAGTGCAACGATAAAAATTTAATTTTAGTTTTTAATAAAACAGATAAATTGCAAAACAAACAAGCGGGAGATTTTTTTGACAATTTTAATGGAGACAAAATAAAAGTAAGTACCTATTTGGCAGAGGGGATAGATGATTTGTTAAAAATTATGAAAAGCAAAGTTGAGGGAAAAACCGAAAGTAATGTAATTTTAGTTAATGAAAGGCACATTAAGGCTCTCGAACTTGCAAAATCAAATTTAGAAAAAATTAGAAAAGATTTTTCTTTTGATATAATAGCATTTGAAATAAAAAAAGCGCTAGATGAATTAGGGAAAATTAGCGGAAAAACAGTTTCCGAAGAAGTTATAAATAAAATATTTTCAAAATTTTGTGTAGGTAAATAAGATGGAAAAGTATGATGTAATAGTAGTTGGAGCAGGACATGCCGGGTCAGAAAGTGCATATATATCTTCCAAACTTGGGTGTAATACACTTTTGCTTGCGCTTAATTTGGATAGTATTGCATTTCTAGCATGCAATCCATCGATAGGCGGAACATCTAAAGGAAATATTGTTCAAGAGATTGATGCTCTTGGCGGAATAATGGCGAAAATTGCGGATAAGAGCATTCTTCATATTAGAATGCTAAATGAGGGAAAAGGTCCGGCAGTGCAGTCATTAAGAGCGCAAGTTGATAAACATAAATATCATTTGTTTATGAAAGATGAACTTGAAAAACAAGATAACTTAACAATAAAACAGGCTGAAGTAAAAAACATTCTCGTAAAAGAAAACAAAATATTGGGAATTGAAACAACATTTGGGCAAAGATTTTATTCAAAGACAGTAATTATTGCTACTGGAGTATATCAAAATAGCGCTATAATTGTAGGCAAAAGTATATCTGATAATGGTCCAGCAGGTTTTTGCAATTCAAAACATTTATCAAACTCATTGCGAAAAATGGGATTTGAACTAAGAAGATTTAAAACGGGTACACCTCCGCGCATTGACGCAAAGTCGATAAATTTCTCATGCTTTGAAAGGCAGCCCACGAATTTAAAAATTTATGGATTTTCAGCTTTTGCAAAAGAAAAAAAATACAAAGAAAAAGATTGTTTTTTAGGATACACAAATAATGAAACGAAAAACATAATACTAAAAAACTTAAACAAAGCTCCAATGTACTCAGGAAAAATAAAAGGTACAGGCGCCAGATATTGTCCTTCTATCGAAGATAAGATGGTAAGATTTAAGGATAAAGAAAGACACCAAATTTTTTTGGAGCCAGAAGCTGATGGGACTTGTGAAATATACTTGCAAGGCTTGTCTACTTCATTTCCGGCTGAAATTCAAGAAAAAATAGTAAGATCTATTAGGGGCCTTGAAAATGCGAAGATAATGCGAAATGCTTATGCTATTGAATATGATTGTATCGATCCTTTAGAACTAAAAAAAACATTAGAAAGTAAAAGATATGATAATTTATTCTTTGCCGGTCAAATCAATGGGACAAGCGGATACGAAGAAGCCGCCGGCCAGGGTATTGTGGCTGGGATAAATGCAGCATTAAAAGTAAAAAACAAACCGCCATTTATTCTTAATAGAAGCGAGTCATATATTGGTGTGTTAATAGATGATTTGGTTACTAAAGGGACAAATGAACCATATAGAATGATGACATCAAGAGCGGAATATAGATTAATGCTAAGAACAGATAATGTATTAGAGAGGTTATATCCACTTGCTATAAAATATGATTTACAAAATGAAGAAAATAAAAAATTATTTTATAAAAGGGAGAAATTATGCGAGGAATTACGGCGTGAGTTAAAAAACACAAAAATTTCTGCATCTTCAAATATTAATAAAAAATTAGAGGAATTGGGACAACGGAAAATAACTCAAAATAGTACAATAGAGGAACTTATAAAAAGAGGAATAGAAATAGAATTCTTTGAAAAAGAGTTTAAAAGAAAATACTCATATTCGGTATTAAAACATGTTGAAATAGAGATAAGATACTCTGGGTATATTGAGCAGCAAAAGATCCAGATTGAAAAGGAAAAGCAACAGGAAAATACTTTGATTCCTAATGACTTTGATTATTTAAAAATAAGCGGACTTAGGTTAGAGGCAAAACAAAAACTAAATCAAATAAAACCCATAACGATAGGACAGGCAAGCAGAATTTCGGGTGTAACACCGGCAGATATAACGGTTTTATTAATAAAAATTGCACAACGCGGATAATGGTTAAGTAGTGGCTGTATCTATTTTTACATTAACATCGAATATAGCATCATTCAAATATTGATCTAAATTATGATTTTTAAAATATGCATCAAATTGAGATTTATTGAATTGTTCTAATTTATTACAAGAATTAAAAATATCGATTCCATAATTTTTACAAGTTTGGAATGTTTTTATTATGTTACTTTTTATTTGTTCTTCCAATTGAGATCGAACTTCTTTTGGCAAGTAGGTTTTTTGTGTCTCATATGTCCAAAGAGTATCATTATTACTCAATATAATTTCTATTATACTATTATTACTTAAAGTTACATTCATATTAATGTGTGGTTTATCATCTGTAATTGTGATTTTCATACTTACCTTTTTTTTCTTTGATTGAAAAGTTACTTTACAGCCTTCAGCGTTTTTATAATTGATGTTTTCAAAGCCCCAAACCAATTGTTTTGCATGTTTATTTGCAAAATGAAAACCAGCAACTTCATCTGCTGTCTGCAATTTACCTTTATAGTACCCATTTCTAAATAAAGCAATTGGAGACATGTATTTTATTCTTCCTTTTTTTACATTTGTATTGGATTGTTCGCTTGATTGCCCTTCTTTTGAATTAACGTCTGAATTTTGTTCCTGTTCGCCATTTTCAATTTCTAAATAAGAAATTATTGAAGAGCAAGATGGATTAAATTTATTTGAGATAAATTGGTTGGCAATCATTAGCAATCCATTACTTTGGTTTTGTTTTGTTAAAAAAGTTTTTCTCATTGCAACAGCGGTTCCAAGCTCTAAGTTTTTCACTTTTTTAATTTCTTCTTTTGCGTTATCCGCAACTAACAATAGAACGGTTGTGTCTGTATGCTCTTCTCTAACAACAAAATCTAAAATATTTGCCAGATCCAAATCAAACAGAGAGGATCCAAGAACAATATAATTCAAATGTGCAATTCCGGCTTCCTTGCCTGTTTCTGCGGCAATTTTTTTGATTCCTTCATGAATGGTTGTTGATTGTGCCGAAAAAAAACTTATCTCTGCTTGTCCTCCGTTAATTGTTGATCCAGAAGAAGGAGAAATTGTTTGGGCCGTTACTAAAAAGCCATTTTCTGCCTTGTCGATGGCTAATCCGGTTATAATTATTCTTCCGTCAAGTTTGCTCTGAAGGCTCAAGGATTGTGGAAATAGAACAATGGCAAAAAAAGCAACGAGTAGCCATATATGTTTTTTAAAAAAGCGCATTATCATTTTATTAGTCTCCGCTTGTTTGTTTGTTTTGGGGTTAATGAATTCCATTGTTTTAACTTTAGTTCTGAATAACTTTTTTTTCTAATTGGATATGGATAATAAGCATATTTTGGATTTTTATTTTTTACTAATTCTAATATTATCCATAACATCAATGGGAGAACATAGTTTACGAACAGGACAAACCAGCTAGCGTAAATAAAAGCAAAATTTAAAAATTTTTCTGAATCTGTAAATATGTAATTGTCAATTATGTATAAAAATGCTACCAAAAAGACAGCAACAGATTTTTTTGAAAATTTTGTTGCCTCATGAAAAGATTCGCAAGAAAATTGTGCATATAAACCCGTTGTCAAAACACTTCCAGCCATTACAAATAATACAAGAATCCAGTCAATTCTACCTAGGTTTGACGATAGCAACGAAAACTCGGTAATCGCAGAAATTGCAACATTTGGGTATGTTGATAAATTGTCATATATAGAGTAAAATGTTATACAAAAAAATATAATTGCAAGAGATGATATTATAAAAGAAATAGAAATAGAAAGTTTAAATTTGTTCTCTTTTACTCGTCCAACAAAATATAAAACAGTGATAAAATCTGCTAGCCAAGCTGTAAGAGTCTTTCCACCCATGGAATATTGTTTAAATGAAATTATTTCAGTTGGAAGAATATTAGAAAATCTTGCAGTAGGAACGGCTAGAGCGAGAACACCTATAAACCCTATAAGAATAAAAAAGCTTAAAACTTCTCCTGTTCGGCCAATTCTATATAAGCCATTAGCCGCCATGAAAGATATCAATAGTAAAAATATTACTGAAAAATATTTCCATTCAAGATTATCAAACACTGCACTAACAAAAAACTCATGAATGCCCTTAAATGGAGTTGTAATTTTGTATAGAAAAAACAAACCAATTATTAGGGAATATATAATTGCTATTGGTTTTCCAACTTTCATTGAAAGAACTTGATAAATTGTTCGTCCCTTTGTTAGTACAGAAATTCGCAAGACTATTAAAAGGATTAATAAGTCAGGAATAAGAGAAAGCATAAGATAAATCCAGCCATTATTTGCAAATTCTTGTGAAAGGACTGCAGGCATACGGTGAATTTTTGTTGAAATTTGCGTTATAGTTAATAATATAACAGCTTGTCTTGTCGTCAGCTCTTTCATTGTCCAACACCTTCTTCTTGTGAATCAGAATTTCTGATTCGGATTCTGTTTTTATTTGGAATGCTTGTTGGTCTTGTAATTTGGGATTTTAACGAGTTTTTGGTTAGTGCGTCTTTTTTATCCAATTTAATATTAGGAGCATAAGGGGCTAGATAAGGTGTTCCATACGATTGCAAACCTGCTACATAGCACACTAGAAATATTGATCCAATTAAGAGACCATAATAACCGGATATTCCACCAATAATTGTAAAAATTAGTCGTATCAGAGGTAGAGTTCCCATTTCATCTGGAATTGTATAAATTGTAATTCCACTAATCGCAACAACTAAAATTGCAGGTGGAGATATTAAACCAGCCTGGACAGCGGTGTCCCCTAAAACCAAAGCTCCAATTATTGAAACAGCCATGCCCATGTGTTTTGGCATTCGAACAGACGCTTCATTTAATATTTCAAATATAAAAAGAACAAATAGAATTTCTATTAATGGCGGAAACGCTAAATTTTGAACGGAATCTAATAATGATATTAATAGATTAATAGGAAGGAGCCGGTAATGAAAAATTTGGGTTGCTACGTATACACCAGGAAGTAAAACTCCAATAATCATACCAAATATTCTAATTATTCTCAAAAATGTGGCCCTACCAGAATGTGAATAGTAGTCGTCAGCGCTTTGCAAATCTTCAATCAACAAGAATGGAACAGTTAAAACAATTGGCGAACCATCTACAAGAACAGCGACTCTACCTTCAAGCAGTTTAGATACAATTATATCCGGTTTTTCGCTATTACCGACTTGTTTAAATATATTATTATTTTTTTCTTGTAATAGTTCTTGCAAATAAAAACTATCCAATACCCCATCAATATCAATGGCGGACAATCTTCTCATTACTTCTGCAACAACGCAATCATCTGCAATACTAGAAATATAAGCCACGCAAATATCCGTTTTTGATCGTTCTCCGATTTGTAATTTTTTAATAACAAATTCATGAGTTTTAAGTTTTCTTCTTAACATGGAGATGTTTGTATTTAAATCTTCAATAAATCCTTCTCTAGGGCCTTTAAGAACAGCAGCGGTTGGAGGCTCAGAAATTGCCCTTTTGGAAAATCCTTGTGCAGGAATTGAAATGACATTTAATTCGTTTTCTAAAAATATAAGACAATTTCCAGAAAGAAGGTCATGTTCAAGTTCACCGAATTCATTTTTTATTGTTGGATTGATTGATATTAAAGTGTTTTTTAATAAGTGATCGAGTATATTCTTCTGTGGCAATTTTTTTATTTTTGATAGCGAGTTAATAACGCCTTCTTGTATTATACTTGCGTCAATCAGACAATCAATGTATGCTAATTTTGCAGAAAGGGCACCTAGCTTTATGTCTCGTGTCATAAAGTCATCGGAGTTGTTAAACTTTTGCTTGAAACATTCATAACTTTTTATTTCGACCATTAATAATAATGTGAAATAAAGTTGTAGTTTTTATTCAAAAAAAATATTTTATAATTTAAAAAAACAAATTTTTTAACTGGTTAAGTTTTGATAGCTGTGCAGCTTTTTGTTCTTCTGAAAGGCTAGAACTATTAATTTCTTGTTCTTTGTTTTCCAAAGCATGTAATATAGAGGAGTCTTCAGCCGTGGAGGCTTTTATTTTTAGATTATCTTCTGTTCCAGATGCGTCAATAAGCGCACCAAAAACAATATCCGATTCAAGCAAATCATCTACAACGCCTTTTGCAACATCTTCTGAAATTGATTCTAAAGAAAGCTTTTCATTTACTTGTTCCAAAACTACAATTGTGCTATTTAAAGCTTTTGCTTCTTTATCGGCATCCATATTGGACATATCTTGAATAGCCAGATGATCCACAATGTCTTTTACCGCTTTATTGACAGGGCTAGTTGAGTTTCCGCTATCTAGAATCTGATCTTTTAAAATGTCTTTGACAAAATCATTAGAATCATTTTTTAGTCCATTTAGTAAATTGTTTACATCGTCGGCAGATAAGTTTTCTTTGTTTTTGTAACTATTTAATATTTTGATAGTGCTGCCTAAAGTTGAGAAAGCTTCCTCAAAATTAAAGTTTGGGTCATCCCAATTGTCTTCAATTTTTTCTATAAATGTTTGAGTAATATTAATATTTTTCATTAAAGAACTTTGAAGCATAGCTTTAACGATATTAAAGGATATTCTGTCTGCAACTGGCAACTTTTCAATTGAATCTTTGTCGTCTAATAAATAGGAATTTCTTAAAGCATCAAATACTTTTCCAAGTGAATTAAAGTCGAAGTTGTCAAATTCTTCGCCAGGTAATATTGGGGATCCATCTGCTTTTTGTTTTGTGGAATCGTATGCTTTTACTATATTTGAGAAAATTGTTGAGAAAGTGGTTTTTTCTTCAATCCATTGTTCGTCAGTGATAACATTTGTTATAGAGAGTTCTTCCTGAGTTTTCTTACCACAGTTTTCCATATCTGAAAAGTATCTTGAAAAAGAGTCTCCGTTTATAGAATAATTTATTGGATTAGTTGAAAGATATTCTTTGATTTCTTCTGTTGTTGGTTGAGAGTTTATCATATTACGAGCAAAGTTATCAAACCATGTATTTTTATCTTCAGTCGTGACATTGGAAAAGTCAAACATGTTTTTACTCATGTTTTGTTCGAGTTTGCTTGCTAGTTCTGATGCAGGTTTTGTTATGTCAAAGTTTGTAATAATGTCGGAAAGTTCCGAAAAAACGGAATATTCTTTTTCCTCAGATGTTGGAATATCAATTGTGGGATAAATAGTATCTAATCCTGTTTGGACTAATTCTGGTAGAACCGCTTTTAGAGTCTTACTTGGTAGCATAATTTCAATAAAGTCAGAAATTGGCTTGCCTTCGTCCTGTGCAAATAAATTCATCAAGTTTTCAGAAGACGAGTCGTTGACGATATGGTCTAATATTTCATATTCAGAAACGGCTTCTATTAAAGACACAGTTTGAAGTAAGTCATTTTTTAAAGTCAAACGAGTTGAATTTTGTAATTCATCTAAAATTTCATTAAAAAAGTCGTCTCCAAATTTGCCAACGCTTGGTTTTTTTATTCCAAATGCAGTTTGTTCATCTGTTGTTTGCCATCTGTTTGCAATATATTTTATTGACTCTTCTGCAATTCTCGACAATAAGTTTGTATCAAACAAATCTGTAATCAAAGTTTTCATGTTTTGGTAATCATTTTTAGTTGATGATGTTGAAAATTTTGTTACAGAATCCAAATTCGCCGAAATCTTTGCTAGTTGAACTATTTCTTTTTTCAACTGAACACGCTCTTTGTTTATTGTTGTAGTTGTTAAACTGTTAAAAACTTTTTCTTGAAGAACTTCAATTCCAAGAGCGTTAAAGGCCTTCACATAAATTAAATCGTTATAATCAGAAATGTATTTATTTAAAGTTTCTTTTGTATCATTTAATATAGAAGATGAAGTTTTCGTCGTTTCATTTGCGTCGATTGAAGAGACAACAGAAACTTGTTCAGTATTAGATTTTAATTTATTGGTTTCATTAATAGACGCTTCTGCAATATTCATTAAACCAGAGATAGATACTGTTATTACAGCAAACACAAAAATACCTTGTATAATTCCAATCAAACCGCCTAATAATCGAAACTTGTTTTTATCTTCTTTTGAAGTCTTCTTTAAAACCAAGCGAGATATGATCCAAGAAATAATCAGACTAAGCAATGTAAGAACTATAAAACTCAACAAAAAAACAACAATATTCAAGGCCATGGAAGGAGTTTTTTGAACAAAAGATTTGAATGTTGGGCTTGCCTCCATTAACTCTCCAATTGTTTCTACTTTAGAAAGGGATTCAGTTATACCATCTTGAATATTATATATTTTTGTATCATTTATTACAATATTAAGATTGGAAATATTTGCATTAACCAGACTATTTGAGATAGGAGGCGTTATAAAAAAGGCAATTATCGCCATAGGTATAATTACAAGAAATCTAATTAAAGATTTTCCAAACCCGCGCCAAAGACCGAGTAATAATCCAAACAGCATAAAGATTAGTAAAATACCCTGAAACACTTGCATAATATTCATAACGAAAAAACCCTCTCATATAATAATATAAATTAATTATATCAATATAATGGTATTTTTACAATTAAAATAAAAAAAAAGACGCAATCTTGCGTCTTTTTTTGTTAGAACTATGATCGTTTTTGTTTGCTACATCCACAATCGCGATCATTTTTACAAGTTTTTCCTGAAGCCTTTGATTCGTATGAATCATACATATTTGAGTCGGCCATTCCAGAATTTTTAATTTGTTTTGACTTTGATTTACTCATTTTTAATCTCCTTTTTTTTGTTTTAATATTAGTCTTAACAAAAAAGCGGAAATTATTCATTTTAGTTAAACTTTTTGATTTTCGTCAATGGAAATTCCTATTTCTGGATCATCAACATGTTCTGCGAAAGAATCTGCAAGTTCAATACTTGTTATTTTAATTCCATTTGATAATTTCATAATACGAACACCCTGGGTGTCTCTTCCAAACTTTGAAATTGAGGAACAAGGAATGCGGATTATTGTGCCGTTATCGGCGATAGCCATAACATCTTCTTCTCCAGTGACCTGTTTTATTCCGGCCATTTTTCCGGTTTTTTCGTTAAACTGACCAGCTTTTACGCCTTTTCCAGCTCGGGACTGTAATCTAAATTCCGAAATAGGGGATCGCTTTCCATAGCCTTTATCCGAGATTGTTAAGATGTCGAGATCTGGTTTTAATGCTATCATGTCTACTATATAATCTTCGTGGTTCAAATTCATACTTCTGACACCTTTTGTGTCTCTGCCCAATCTTCTTACATCGCTTTCTTTAAATCTTATACATTTACCATCGCTTGAAGCTATTAATATTTCATCATTTTCGGTTGTAATCTGAACGCTAATTAGTTCATCGTCAGGTTGTAATGAAATTGCTATTTTACCAACCTTTCTTATAGATTCAAATTCTTTTATTGCGGTTTTTTTAATAATTCCGTTTTTGGTAGCCATCATTAGATTGGATTCTTTATCAAAATCATCTGGCAGTGGAACAACCGCTGTTATCTTTTCATCATCGGCTAATTGTAAAATGTTTACAATAGCCCTTCCTCTTGCTTGTTTTTGTCCTTCTGGAATTTCATAGCCTTTTATAGAATAAACCTTTCCTTTTGTTGAAAAGAAAAGTACGTTGTTGTGTGTATTGGTTATAAATATGTTTTCTACAAAATCTTCATCTTTTGGTTTATGTGCAGTGGAGCCCTTTCCACCTCTATTTTGTGAGCGATATTCATTAACTGGCAAGCGTTTAACATATCCTTGGTGCGTAATTGAAATAACAACATCTTGTTTTTCAATAAGATCTGCGATGTCAATATCTGAATAGTCAATTGAAATTTCAGACTTTCTTTCGTTGTTATATTTGGCTTTTATTTCCAAAAGCTCTGTTTTAATCACATCGTAAATTTTTGAATCATCAGCAAGTATTCCTTTTAACTTTGCAATTAAATCATGAAGGTTTTGAAGTTCGGTTTTTAGTTTTTCGACTTCTAGATTTGTTAATCTTTGTAACTGCATTGCGAGAATTGCGTTAGTTTGTTTTTCTGTTAAAAGAAATTTCTCCTGCAATTTAGGTATTGCATCATTTCTATCTTTTGAGCTTTTTATAATAGCAATAACTTCATCAATATTTGCAAGCGCAATCACCAAACCCTCAATTATATGAGCTCTCTCTTCTGCTCGTTCAAGATCGTATTTTGTTCTTCTGACGATAATATCTTTTTGATGTGCAATATATGCTGCATTAATTTCTTTTAAATTTAGTATTTTAGGAATGCCATGGTCTAAAGCAAGGAGAATAATTCCAAAAGAAATTTGAAGTTGTGTATGCTTATATAAGGCGTTAAGAACAACATTTGGTTGAAAATCTTTTTTTATATCAATAACTATTCTTAATCCCTTTCGATCAGATTCGTCTTTTGGTTCGCCAACAATGCCTTCTATTTTTTTATTTTTGATTAAATCTGAAATTGCAATAATTAAAGCTGATTTGTTAACCTGGTAGGGTAGTTCTGTAATTACTATTCTATGTTTGTTTGCGTCTTCTTCTATTTCGGCTCTTGCTCTAATAACCACGGCGCCACGACCTGTTCTATAGGCCATTCTGACTCCGGCTGTTCCCATTATAACACCGCCAGTTGGAAAATCTGGAGCTGGAAGATATTCCATTAATTCCTCTATTTCAATATTGGGATTATCTATTTGCGCGACTATAGAGTCAATAACTTCACCTAAATTATGTGGTGGAATATTAGTAGCCATGCCGACAGCAATTCCATCAGATCCATTGACAAGAAGGTTTGGAAAACGTGACGGCAAAACGACGGGTTGTTTTTCGGAATTATCGAAATTTGGAATAAAATCTACGGTTTCTTTATCTATATCGCGGAGAATCTCATTGGCAATTTTTGAAAGCCTAGCTTCGGTATAACGATAGGCGGCGGGAGCATCTCCATCAATAGATCCAAAGTTTCCATGCCCGTCAATGAGGGGATATCTTATTGAAAATTCTTGTGCAAGTCTGACTAACGCCATATAAACAGACGAGTCGCCGTGAGGATGGAACTTTCCTAATACATCACCGACTATTCTCGCGCATTTTACATGCTGTTTGTCATTGTAAACACCAAGAATTGCTCCCATATCATACAAAATTCGTCTGTGGACTGGCTTTAATCCATCACGGACATCAGGGATTGCTCTAGAAACATTAACTGCCATAGCATAAGCCATAAAGGATTTTTTTACTTCATTATTTATTTCAATTGGAATTATCTTGGTATTATCAACAATTTGTTCGTATTCTGCTTTATAGTCTCTTTTTTTTGCCATACTTTATCTCCTATATATCTAAATCTTTAACAAGAGTTGCATTTTGCTCAATAAACTCTTTTCTAAGTTCCGGTTTTTCTCCCATTAAAATTGAAAAAGTCTGATCGGCCTCAAGGGCGTCTTCCATTTTTACTTGAAGAAGAGTTCTTGAAGCTGGACTCATTGTTGTTTCCCATAATTGGTCAGCACTCATTTCACCGAGACCTTTATATCTTTGGACATTATTGTCTTTTGCGTCAAGTTCCTCTAATTTTAACGACAATTCATCATCTGAATAACAATAATAATCGACCTTGTTTTTAGTGATTTTATAAAGTGGTGGTTGGGCTATATAAACATGGCCTTCTTCAATTAGGGGACGCATATATCTGTAAAAGAAAGTAAGAAGCAAAACCCTAATATGGCTACCATCGACATCTGCATCGGTCATGCATATAATTTTATCATAACGCAATTTTGATAAGTCAAATTCAGAACTTATTCCAGCTCCAAATGCAGTAATCATATTTTTTATTTCTTCGCTTTCTAAAACTCTATTAATACGAGCTTTTTCAACATTCAAGATTTTTCCTCGTAATGGCAAAATCGCCTGGAAGCGTCTATCTCTGCCTTGTTTTGCAGTTCCGCCAGCGGAGTCTCCCTCAACAAGATAAATTTCACAAAGCTTTGGATCTTTTTCAGAACAGTCTGCAAGTTTTCCTGGCAGAACAGTGCTTTCAAAATTTCCTTTTTTTCGTGCCGTTTCCCTAGCTAATCTTGCTGCTTCTCTAGCTCTTTGGGCGTTAATGCTTTTAAAAATCAAGTCTCTGGCGAGCCTTGGATTTTCTTCTAAAAAGGTGCCAAACCCATCTACAACAGCCTTTTCAACAGCGCTCCGCATCTCTGAATTTCCTAGTTTTGTTTTTGTTTGTCCTTCAAATTGCGGATCGTGTAATTTTACTGATATAATTGCTGTAAGGCCTTCTTTCACATCGTCTAATGTGAGTTTTTCGTTGTCCTTTAAAATTTTAAGTTTTTTTCCATATTCATTTATAACTTTTACTAAAGCATTTCTGAATCCGGTTAAATGCGTGCCGCCTTCTTCCGTATTAATATTGTTTGCATAAGCATGTATGACTTCGCTATATCCATCATTATACTGAAAAGCAAGTTCTACCTCGCCTTCTTTTAGAGTTTTATCAATATAGATTGGTTCTGGAAATATAGTATCTTTGTTGAGATTTAATTGATTAACAAATTCAATTATTCCGCCTTCATAATGTAAAGTTTCTGTTTTGTTTTCTCTATGATCTTGAGCGACTATAACGATCCCTTTATTTAAGAAAGCGAGCTCTCTTAATCTTGTTTTAATTGTATCAAAATTAAACACAAGAGTTTCAAAAATTTCTGGGTCTGGCCAAAAGGTTACCTTTGTGCCTGTTCCATCAGCTTTATCAACAACTTCAAGTGGCGCTTCTGGAATGCCTCTATGATAAGTTTGTTTAAAAAGTTTTCCGTCTTGTTTTACTTCCACCACTAATTTGCTAGATAAGGCATTAACGCACGAAACACCGACACCATGCAAACCACCCGAAATTTTATAACCTTCTCCGCCAAATTTTCCACCTGCATGCAATTTTGTTAAAACAACTTGTACCGCTGAGACGCCTTCTGTTTTGTGAATGCCTGTGGGAATTCCGCGCCCATTATCGGTAACGGAGCACGAACCATCTTCATTAACTTCGACGATAATTTTATCGCAAAAACCTGCAAGTGCCTCGTCGATTGAGTTGTCAACAACTTCAGTAACTAAATGGTGCAATCCTCGGGCATCGGTAGATCCAATGTACATTCCAGGCCTTTTTCTAACGGGATCTAATCCTTCTAGAACTTGTATTTGTTCTGAGCCATAATTTGTGTCACTCATAAGAAACTCCTATTAATATAATATATAGTATATTATAATAAATATAGGAATTTTAAGCAAGCATTTTGGCTTCATAAACATATTTTTGTCTTAATAAATTTTACAATTTAATTTTGTTAAATTGCGCTAATTTTGACCGAAAACGCGTCCCTGTTATTATTGTTTGATATTTATTTGTTGTTGAAAACAGCAGTTGTATTCTCTTAGTATCTAGTTCAGAAAAAACATCATCTAATAATAAAATTGGGGGATCTCCTGTTGTTTGAAAAAAAACATCACAAACGGCCAACTTAAGGGCGAGAATGGCTGTTCTTTGCTGGCCTTGGCTTCCAAAAGACCTTAAGTCTTTATCGTTTGAAATAATTTCAAGATCATCTCTATGTGGACCGATTGATGTATATCCCAATTCGAGATCTTTTAATCTAAAATTTTTAAGTTTTTCTAAAATTGCACCTGGGGCAATAAATGTTTCTAAATTTGAGGAATATTTTAAAGTTAAATTTTCTTTTTCATCTGTTAAGTATTTCATATATTGATTTGCAAGTGGCGCAATTTTATCAATAAAAGCTACACGTTGTTTTATTATTTTTGAAGCAAGTTCGGCTAATTGTAAGTCGAAAACATCAATTTCTTCAAGGCTTGCCCGTTTTTTTAATAGTAGGTTTTTTGAGAATAAAACTTTTTCGTATCGAAGCAGCAAGGTGTAATATGTGCTGGATAATTCGCTTATAGAATTGTCAATAAAATCACGTCTATCTTCTGGGCTTCCCTTGGTGATTTTCATTTCATCAGGGGAAAAGAGCACAGCATGTAAAACGCCTAAAATTTTTGAAGGGTTGTTTAATTTTTCATCATTTAAATAAAAAGTTTTTTTATGGGATTTATCTATAATCATTTTTAAGTCGAGGCTTCCAAAAGATTTTTTTAATACAATTTGCACAACTGCTGTATCAGCCCAGGTTGAAATAGAAAGTTGATCTTTGCTAGTTCTAAATGATTTTGTAGTTGCAAAATAATAAATGGCTTCTAATATATTTGTTTTCCCCTTTGCGTTATTTCCGTATATAAAATTTAATTTAGGTGAAAAGTTTACATTTAAATTTTTATGATTTCTGAAGTTTAATAAGCTTATGGATTCAATATTCATGTGATTAGTATATAACAAATTAATAGTAAAGGCAAATCTTGTAAAAAAAATGCTTGTTTTTTTGATAAAGATTTGTATAATAATTATTACTAGAGGTGGACATGGTAGAGGATTTTCATTTAGAATCATATTGGAAAGAAGTTTTAGAGGAGTTAGTCGGCAAAATATCTGCTATATCCTTTGATGTATGGATAAAAACATTAAAACCTCAGTACGCTAAGGCAAATACATTGGTTTTATCATCGCCCAGCGTATCAAGCAAAAATTTAGTTTTGAAGAATTATAAAGATCTTATTTGTGAAGCGTTGATTAAAACAAATAGGGGTTTTACAAATATTGAAATTTTGGTAGAAGACCAAATTGACGAAAGGGCCAAAAATATTGCGATACAAGAAAAAAAAGCAGAAACAATAGACAATGTTTTTAATAAAAAATATACATTTGAAAACTTTGTTGTAGGATCAAGCAATAGGTTTGCTTACGCTTCGGCTCTTGCCGTTGCGGAAGATCCGGGCAAAAGATACAATCCTTTATTTATTTATGGTGGAGTTGGATTAGGAAAAACCCATTTATTACACGCGATTGGAAATCACATTAAGGAAATTCATCCCAATTTAAATGTTGTATATACTACAACAGAAAAATTTACGAATGAGCTAATTGAGTCATTGCAAAATTCAAAACGTTCATCAGAATCTAATTTTAGAAACAGGTATCGAAATGCAGATGTTTTAATAGTAGATGACATACAATTTATTATAGCAAAGACTAGCACTCAAGAAGAGTTCTTCCACACTTTTAATGAATTGATTCAAAATGGAAAACAAATTGTAATTTCGTCAGACAAACCGCCCAAAGAGATAAATCCATTAGAAGAAAGATTAAGAAGTCGTTTTGAGTGGGGATTGTTGTCTGATATTGGCTTTCCGGATTTAGAAACTAGAATAGCCATTTTAAACAAAAAAGCTCAAATAGAAAGATACAATGTCAAAAAAGAAGTAATAGAGTTTATTGCAGAAAAAGTAAAAAATAATATAAGAGAAATGGAAGGATTTCTTGCAAGGACGGTTTTTTATTCTAGTTTGCTTGGAAAGGCTCAGGCGACATTAGAAGATGCACAGGAGGCCTTAAAAAACCTTACAACCGCAGATGGAGATTCTGCAGATGAAGATGCAGGAATGGAACAAATAATTGAGGCAGTAACGAGATATTTTTCTTTAAGCAAAAAGGATTTATTTTCCAAAAAAAGGCACAAAGAGATCGTTGAAGCAAGACAAATATGTATGTATTTGGCTTGTGAATATAGTAAAAAATATCCCCTATCATATATTGGAGAGAGATTTGGTAGAGATCATTCAACAGTCATACATGCTCGCGAAAAAATAAAAAATGATATAAAGAAAAACAAGGTTCTTAAAATTCAAATTGAAGATATTAAGAACCTTATAAAAGGAAATTAGATTAGTCTTTTATTATTGAAGCATAAGGCAAAGTCACGTGGTTTTCATTTCTATATTTTTCTAGCATTTTTACATATCTGGAACTTAATTTAAATATATATCTATTTTTTTCGGTGTCATTCATTGAATTATATAAAGATTGGTCCATTAGTCTGGCAAGTGGGTCTGTTACAACTCCTTGGTCGCAAGCAATCTCTCTTACTTTTTGATAAAACATTTCCTCATTGGGGTCTGTGCCAATCTTAAATACTCTTCCACTTGGAATTTTCTTTTGTGGTTTATCGTAGTTGTTTTTTAATAATCTTTCTCTAGCTTCTTTTGCAAATTGTCTTACTCTGTTATTCATTTTTTTATATCCTTTTATTCAAATTTAACGAATCTATTATCTAATAAAATTTTATATAAAACAAATGAATGGTGAATCAAATTTGTCGAGTTTTGTCATTTTATAGAGAGAGGAAAATTAATTTTCACTATTGGCATTTAGGTTTGTAGAATCAAGTCGCTTTCCGCATTTTGGACAAAAGATTTTTGAACTTGAAGGTATTTTCATTTTACAATGTGGGCAAAACATATATCCCTCTTTTGTTTCTGTAATTGTTAATTTTGTTTCGGTGGTGGCTTCGCCCTTTTTTGATTTTTCAATGGTTATTTCTTTTTGGGCTATATGGAAGTCTTTCATTTGATAGGTAGATGAATAACTGCTGTTTCGTTTTTTTTCAACTATGTTTTTTAAGATACATGCTGAGATTAAGATGGCAAATCCTAGAAGAGAAATTATTATGGGTAACTGAATAAGACTCATATTGATAGTTTTTTTGCTTATTATTATAAATAAAATCCAAATCACACCAATTACAAGCGCGGCTGCAGATACACATATAATAGTGAACAACAAAAAGTTTGTTTTTTTTAAAGTTCCGCCATATGGATCGTCAAAATCGTCTTTTGAGGTTTTTTGTTTTAAATTTGGGTTATCCTTTTTTTCTTGTTGGTCAATTAGATTAGATGTTTTATTTTTAGTGTTTTCCATTTTCCCTCACATTTTCTCTGGAGCATCAATTCCAAGAACATTTAAAGCTTGCTCAATATGTTCTTTAACAAGAATTGAAAGACTCAATAAAGAATTTTTCTTTGATGAATTTTTTTCTGACAAAATTTTAACATTTGAATAAAGGGTTGAGTAGCTACTTGCCAAATTATACAAAGCATTTGTAAGAGGGCAAAGTGATTTTTCTTGATAACTAATATAATAAGATTGAATTAATTTAAAGCAATTTAAGATAATGGTTCGTTCAATATCTTTTTCAATATTTATGGAATAGTCATTAATATTAAAATCTTTTGCCTTTGATAATAAAGAACCAATTCTGGCAAATGTATATTGTATGAACGGGCCTGTTTTCCCTTCAAAACTTAAAAATTTATCTAAATCAAAAACATAATCTTTTGAAATTTGATTGCAAAGATCACCGAACTTCATAGCAGCAACTCCAATCTGAAGCGCTAATTTGTTGTTACCTATAATATCGTTTTTTTCTAGTCTATCAAGTGCGGTTTTTGTTAGCAGAGATATAATATCTTCTAGTTTAATAGTAGTTCCTTCTCTAGTTTTAAAAGGCTTGCCATCTTTTCCGTTCATTGTTCCGTAATTTACATGTAATAGTACTTGTTTTTTGGGAGAAATACCACTTAATTTTGCGCATCTAAATACTTGTTCAAAATGTGTTGACTGTCGATTATCAACAATATAATGTATTTCATCAAGTTTAAAATCCTGGTTTCTCATTAGAATAGTTGCTAGGTCTGTTGTTGCATAAAGATCTCCATCATTTGATTTTTTAATGATGGCTGGTGGCATCGGATTTTTGTATAGTTGTCTATCATACGGATTTTTTTTGGGTATTGGAATGTGTTCGCCCGGTCGTGCAACATCAACAACTAGGGCTCCGTCGGAATATCTAGCAAGACCTTTATCTTTAAAAATCTGAACGGTTTTTTCCAAGTATGGTTCTGCGTCGCTTTCTCCATACCATAGATCAAAATGGCAATTTAGTTTTTCATAGTTCTCTGCTATTTTTTTTACAGAGTTTTCTCTTATTTTTTTGTAGATAGAAAAATAAGGCTCTACTTTATTTTGTACGAATAGAGTATAATCATCTGCTTTTTTCTTAAAGTCAGTGTCGTATTTTTTTCTTGCACTGGCTTTTGGATAGGCTTCATTTAGCATGTCGAGTGTAATAATTGGTTCTTTTCCTGCTTTGTTAAAATAAAAATCTAATTTTTTTTCTTCTTCTAATTGGGCGATAGTTAGTCCAATTTGCAAACCCCAATCTCCAAGATGGCTGTCGGAAATGACATTATGACCTAGAATTTTATAAAGTCTTTTTAAACTTTCTCCAATAATAGGAGATCTAAGATGGCCCATATGTAATTCTTTTGCAACATTCGCTCCGCCATAGTCTAGTAAGATAGATTTTTTTTGAGTTAGAGGATCCAATCCCAAATTAGGCTCAGATCTTAACTTGTTGGCAAGTTTGCTTAATTCTTGGTTTGTTAATTTAATATTTATAAAAGCTGGCGGATAAGCGGATACGCAATATTTTTTGCAATTTGCAGATTCTGCAATTTTTTGTGCAATATCCATGGGGTTTTGTTTTAATTCTTTAGCGATTGAAAAAGCTGAGTTAATTTGAAAATCACATAGCTCTGGGCGGGAAGAAAAAGAAACTTTTGCAAATTCGGAATTGTATCCAAGTGTTAAAAATACCTTTTTAAAATGTGATTCAATTTTTTTTAAAACGTTCATTAGAGTGCTCCTAGTTTAAAGATTTTAATATTTCATAACAAATTTTAACTAATTTGGTTCGTAATTTTATTTTGTCATATCTTCTAAGTTTCCAACTATCATTAGTGATAACATCAGAAATATAGAGTATTTCCGAAAATTCAATATTTTTACTTAAACACACCGCCGCAAGACTAGCACATTCCATTTCCACAGCAATAGCGCCCTCGGCTTTTCGTCTTTGGATTCTGGAAGGTGTTTCTCTATAAATGGCGTCGGTTGTCCATATTTTAGCAAAAACATAATCAAGTTTATATTTTTTTAAAGTTTCACCAATGACATTATTTAGTGTTTTACTTGTAGAAACATCTCTGGAAGCTGGTAGATAATGGTAGCTAACACCTTCATCTCTTATGGCCGATGTGGGAATAATTAAACACGAAGAAGGCAATCTGTCGTCAAGACAGCCACATGAACCCATAGCAATAAATCTTTTAACCCCAACATAAGACAATTCTTCAATCAAGTTCGCCGCCGCTGGGCCACCAAGAGGGGTTATTGCAATAAGAATTGAATTTTTGTAAATGTAAATAGGCGAAATGGAACTTGCCGACTTAAATTCATAAACAAGTTTGCAATCAACGATAATTTCTTGTAATTCATTAAATGCTCTAGGGAAAAAAAGAATACATTCATTAATTCCATTTTTTCGAGCTTCAATAAACCGCCAAAATTCTTTTTTGCCTTGGTTAAAAAATTGATTTTTTGAAGTAGTTGTGTCTTCTTGGTCGAATTCTAAAATTGGTGCATTCTTTGCGTCTCCAACAACCATATAATACTCCTTAAAAGTAGTATATCAATAAAAATTACTCAAAGCAAGAAAAAGAAAAAACAAAACCGAATAAAAGTAAAAATTTTATTGCCAAACCCCCAAAGGTGTGATATACTAATGGCAATTTGTGCGCGAACTCAACAGTATGCGCAAAATTAAAGAATAAGGAGAGATACTCAAGTGGTCGAAGAGGCGCCCCTGCTAAGGGTGTAGGGCGGGTAACTGTCGCGAGGGTTCAAATCCCTCTCTCTCCGCCAAAAAATTGCCGTTTAAGTTCAAACGGCAATTTTTTATTGTCAGCATCTAAAACTTCAATTTCTTTCTTGTAAATTGCAGTCCCACTGTCGCTTTTGTTATCGCCATTGTTGTCGTTGCTATCATCGTTATTATCAATATTTTGTCTGTTATAAATCTCTTCTGCTGGATTTTAACTTGTGTTGTAAACTATTGTAATTTTGTCATAATAAAGTGATATATTCAAAATAAAATTAATTTAAAACGTTGTTTTTTTATATAATATCATTAGAAGTATTGAATTTTGTTTTTTAAAATTAATGTAAA
>CALVJV010000043.1 GCA_944332395.1 uncultured Clostridia bacterium
GAAAATTTTTGCTTTTTAAGTGTATTTTTAACATTTTCTTGCTTATTTAATTTGTTTTCTTTCTTTTGTGTAGATTTAATCAAATCAAACACTTCAATCATATTTTCAATGGAAGTCAATCCTAAAAAATTTTTGGTGTTATCGAATTCTTTCAATTCTTCTTTATCTATAAGATTTGTGTTTACCTTTAAACTATGACTAAATTGTTTGAAATAGTATATATTTCGAAAAGTTTTATCTTCACAAAGTAAAACTCTTAAATCATCAATAGCGTTTTGTAGTTGTCGAATATGCTTTGTTTGGAGCAACCAAGTTTTTCAGCAATCTTATTAAATTTCATATTATCATTACCGCATTTAAAAAATTTTTTCTAATATAGGGCTCAAACTTTTTACAATATTAAAACATAAAATCAAATTATTATAGCAATAAACTTACTTATGCTCGGAATATAAACTATCTAAATATTTTTTTATATTTGAATTTTCTCTCCTTATAAGAAACTCAACTTCTTGAAGTATTTGATTGAAATAAAAAAATATATCCAAATGTTCATCACTTTCTTCAGAAAAAGCAACTCCATTATCAACCGAGGTCTTCAAAATTTGTAAAACTTGATTTTGTTGAACGGGATCTTTGAAAGACTCTGGATCTATCCATTTTACTCTTTCTGGTCTTTGATAAAAAGCATTAAGAGATTTTATTCCCAAAAGCCTAACTGAGTCGTCAACCAAAATTTGTCCTCTGCAATTAACAATAAAAGTGCATTTTTCCCCATTTCCCCAAGTAGATGAAACAATCACACCTCCACCAAATTTGGGTTGATTTTTTATAAATATTCTTTCAGCGGTTTGATATCCTTCACCAAACTCCTCTCCTGTTTTTTCTAAAAAATAAATAAGGCCATCTTCTTTTTTTACGCATGCATACCCCAATTTAAAATCATCAAGCTTGCCATTAATTAATTGATAATTACCGCCAATTTTTTTTAATTTATCATTTATATAAAAATAAGCACAAGGCTCCTCGCCTTCTACATAACACCAACGCATTCCTTCTCTAGCGTCGCCATTGTTTGTACAAAATCTTCTAACAAAAGTTTGTTTTGCTTTAACTTCAATATTTTCAATAAATTTATTAATCTTTCCCATTTTCGCCCCCAACAAATTATTTATAGTTTAACATTGATAATAGATGGTGTCAATAGCGGAATTTTACAATTTCATTTTTTTCTTTGTTGACCTGAGCAAATTTACCTTGCTTTCATTCCCGGTAAATAATCTTTGAATATTTGAACGATGAGCGAACCAAGTCAAAACGAATATACAAAACAGCAATATACATATGATTTTTGCATCTGCATTTGGTAAAGTTTTTTTAACTCTTAATCCTTGTGTTACAGTTAAAGCCGTTACACACCAAAAACTAGAAACCGATCCGTATTCAAAAGACAACCAACAAAAAAAGCCAACCAAACACACCAATGCAGTTGTAATTGGCGCCACCGCAAAAAACATACCTATCATTGTCGCTATACCCTTTCCACCTTTAAACAAAAAGATAATTGGAAATATATGTCCAACAATCGCTGAAAATCCCGCAACATAAAGCATTACATAATCATGCCCAAAAATATAAAAAACCGCAATAGCAGGAATAAAACCCTTTAATATATCAAAAATAAATGTAATAAATCCAAGTTTAAAGCCCATATTTCTCAAGACATTTGTACTTCCAGGGTTTCCACTACCTAACTTTGTAATGTCTTTTTTTTGAGTATTTGAAACAATTCTACCCCACGAGATATTCCCTAGAAAATATGAACAAACAACAACTAAAACAATTTGCCACCAAATCATATATTGTCCTCCTCTCCCCTGCTCTTTGTAGTAATCCTTATGGGAGTACCAGAAAAATCAACTGAATTTCTAATACAATTTTCTATATGACGTCTATACGAATCAGTCATTAAATCGGTATCATTAACAAATAAAACAAAAGTTGGGGGTTCTATTCCCGTTTGTGTAATATACCTAATTTTTAACCTTTTTCCATTCTTTTGTGGTGCAGGAGTCGTTGCAAGTGCATTTTGAACAATTTCATTTAATACCCCGGTAGTTACACGCTTGGTATTGTTTAATCTAACTTTTTCAATAGCTTTCATCAATTTATCAATATTTTTACCCGAAATAGCTGATAAAAAAACAGGTTCAAAATATGACATAAATGCTAAATCGGAGTATAACTTTTGCTTTATTTTATTTTGCGTATAACTATCTTTCTCTACTAAATCCCATTTATTCAAAACAATAATAGATGGCTTTTGTTGTTCATGAACCAAACCAGCAATTTTAACATCTTGTTCGGTAATATCTTGACTGACATCAAAAACCACTAGAACAATATCAGCATTTTTTATACTCTCCAATGTTCTAAACACACTATACCTTTCAATTGTTCCATCTTCTATGCTTCTTTTCCTTCTTAATCCAGCGGTATCTATCAATAAATATTCAACACCCTTATATAAAAAAGGCACCTCTATTGCGTCTCTGGTGGTTCCAGCCACAGGACTGACTATCACTCTATTTTTTCCAACCAATTTATTTGTTAATGAACTTTTACCCACATTCGGTTTACCAACTATAGCTATTTTAAGCCCAGATTTTTTTTGTTCATCACTCTTATTATTTTCAGGTAATAACAAAACTATTTTATCCAATAAATCTCCCAAACCTCGTTTTTGTTCCGAAGATATAGGTATGGGCTCTCCAAGCCCTAAGTTATAAAAATCATAAATTTTTTCGACATCAAAATTGTCTAATTTATTAACAACTAAGATCACCGGTTTTTTACTTTTTCTTAAAATTTCTGAAACATCGTAATCATTTGCAACCAAACCATCTTTTGCATCAACAAAAAATAAAATAACATCAGCAATATCTATAGCAATTTGTGCTTGAATAAATATGTGTTTTTTCATTTCGTCAGTAGATTTTAAATCTATCCCACCAGTATCCACCAAAGAAAACTCAATGCCGGCCCATTCTGCATCTCCATAAACCCTATCTCTAGTAACGCCAGGTTCATCTTGAACTATAGAAATGCGCTTTCCGATAATCCTATTAAAAAAAGTCGATTTCCCAACATTTGGTCTTCCAACAATTGCTACAATTGGTTTATACATCTTCCACCTTTTTATTTTTTATTTACCATTTGATATAAAAGTTCTGCCCCATTATTTTCAATTGGCACCACTTTAACACCCAAGGCATTTTGTACTTCCTCTAATGTTGTGTCGTCAAGAAAGACATCAGAACCTTCTCTCAACATAGATTTTGAAATTAATAATTTTTTACCTAAATCTTTATTTGCCAACTGATCAATCAAATCACGACCAACAATCAAACCACTTACGGTAATATTTGTGCCAAAAAATTTATTTTCAATTTCATACAAATTAACACTAACATTTTTACAAATATGTTGCAAGCGTTCAATCAAACTTTTCATCATACCATACGCGCTCTTTCCAGTCGCAATTGAAACTTTTTCATTTCCAACTCTTTGATCTAACTCAGATAAAGCGACATCAAATTCATGAACAAATTTAGCAATTAACCCAACACCATTCTCTATTTGATAAAAATTTTCATAGGTATCAAATGGCGGAATTTCTCTTTTTGCAATAATATATAATTCATCTGCTGCAAAAATTTTTCTTTCACCGAACCATTTTTGACACAACTTTTGCAATTCCTCAACAACTTCAATAGTTTTATTTGCAACTATATTATCAACCGGACGCAATTTGGGTAATCCCTGTCTATATTGTGTCAAGCCAACTGGAACAACAGCAATACTTTTAACATATGGTGCTATTGCAATCAATGTTTTTTTAAGTTCAACACCATCATTAAAGCCAGGGACCAAAACAATTTGTGCATGTATTTCAATGCTTTTTGATAATTTTTTTATGGTTTTTAAAATATTCAATTTAGAATGATTATTCAATAAACTATTTCTAATTCTTTTTGTAATGGCATGAACAGAAATATATAATGGACTTAACTTTAAAGAAATTATGCGTTTTATATCCTGATTAGAGCAATTTGTTAATGTTACATAATTGCCTTCAGAAAACGACAACCTATAATCATCATCTTTAATATACAATGATTTTCGCATTCCTTTTGGCAATTGATTAACAAAGCAAAAAACACAATTATTGTGACATTCTTTTATTTCAAAATTATCATAAAACTCCAACCCAAATCCTTCTAATGGATCTTTTTTAAAAACCAGTACTTGATGTTCATTATTATTATTAATAATCTCTAATTTAATTTTGGATTTTGTTTCTTCAGCGAGAAAATCAATAATGTCATTCATTTTTTTATTATTGATTTTTTCTATAATATCATTTTTTTTCAAACCAAGTTCTTGTGCCAATGAACCATTTTCAATTTCTTTTATTTTTAGCATATAATGAATTATAGCTCAAATTTAAATTAAAGTAAAGTCAATTTCAAATCTCGACATATTATGTCACAAATAAACAATATTATTCCTGTTCAAATTGTGAGTTATATAATGAAGCATAAACACCATTTTGTGCCAATAATTCCAAATGACTTCCCTGTTCAACAACATCTCCATTTTGCAAAACCAGAATAACATCAGCATTCTTGATTGTTGAAAGCCTATGCGCAATAACAAAACTTGTTCTATTGGCTGTTAATTTATCCATAGCTTTTTGAATGATTATTTCAGTTCTAGTATCAACAGAACTGGTTGCCTCGTCTAAAATTAGCATTGGTGCATTTTTAACCATAGCCCTAGCTATCGTTAAAAGTTGCCTTTGTCCTTGTGAAATATTTGTATTTTCATCCAACATAGTATCATATCCGTCTGGTAAAGTTTGAATAAAGTGATGTAACCCAACCAACTTTGAAGCTTTAATCACCGCCTTCCTTGACACATTTGTTTTACTATAAACAATATTATCATAAATCGACCCTTCAAATGTCCAACTATCTTGCAATACCATGGCAAACATATCATGAACTTGTTCTCTTTTTAATTTAGAAATATCCATTCCGTCCACAAAAATGCTACCACTCCATGGCTCATAAAAACGCATTAAAAGATTAACTAATGTGGTTTTCCCTGCCCCAGTAGGTCCAACGATCGCGACTTTTTGTCCAGCTTTTATATCACATGAAAAATTATGAATTATTTCCCGATCTTTATCATAGCCAAATTTAACATTTTTAAATAAAACATTTCCAACAACTTTTTTTATTGCTTCATTTTTATGTTCCTCGTTTTCCATCTCCTCTTGATTAAGAAAATCAAAAACTCTTTCACTTGCCGCAGCCGTTTGTTGCAAAGAAGTGGTGGCTTGTGCAATTTGTGCTAATGGCTGTGTAAATAATCGAATATAAACAATAAAAGCAACAACCACACCAAAACTAGTAATTCCCTTAATTGTTAAAACAGATCCAACAACACAAACAACAACATATCCAAAATTCCCCACAAATTGCATAATTGGTTGCATCAACCCAGAAAAGAATTGGGATTTCCAGGCGCTATTAAATAAATCATTATTAATTTTATTAAATTTATCAATAGAATTATTTTCTGCATTATAAGCCTTAACTACATTATGCCCTGAATAAATTTCTTCAACATGTCCATTTAATTGCCCAAGTCCAATTTGCTGTTTTAAAAAATACTTTTGGGAATGTTTTATTATAAAAATTACAATAACAATACCAACAAAAGTAGTGATTATTGCAGAAAATGCCATAATATAATTAGTTATAAACATCATAACTAAAGCCCCAAAAAACTGGGTCAAACTGCTTACCATTTGTGTTGTACTTTGAGATAAAGATTGACCAATCAAATCAACATCATTTGTAACGCGGCTTAAAATATCACCATATGTAGTCTTATCCATATAAGATAATGGCAATCTATTAATTTTTGAAGCGATTTCAGATCTAAATCTTTTTGATAACTTTTGATTTATAGTATTTGTAATGAATCCTTGTAAATAAGAAAGCACTGTTGAAAAACAATAAATAGCAACCAAAAAGAAACATATAGACTCAATTTTACCCATATTGAATGGCTCAAATCCATTTTTAAAACTTTCAGTAATAATATCCGAAATCTGTGACAATTTTTGTGGCCCAATAATAACCAAAACCGAACCGGCTATAGCAAAGAATAACGCTATTAAAAATGGCCATAAATATGGCTTTGCAAACTTATATAAATTCATCCATGCTTTCTTAAAATTTTTAGCCTTTCGCATGTCACTTTTAACATTCATTGGACCGGGCATTATTCAAGCTCCTCCTTTGAAAACTGACTTAAAGCAATTTCTTTGTATACCTTGCAATTTTTCATCAACTGCTGATGAGTCCCTTGTCCCACCAACTTTCCGTCTTCTAAAACAATAATTTTATCTGCATCTTTAATTGTTCCTATCCTTTGAGCAACAACCAATGTTGTTGGCTTATTCTCCATTGCCTGCAATCTTGAACGAAGATTTTTATCAGTTTTGTAATCTAATGCAGAAAAGGAATCATCAAAAATTAAAAACTCTGGCTTTCGAGCCAAAGCACGAGCAATAGCTACTCTTTGTTTCTGTCCGCCTGAAATATTCTTTCCAGCCTGCACAATTTGTGAATTAAGTTTGTTTTCCATTTTATTAACAAATTCAGAAGCTTGGGCAATATCAAGAACGCCATTCAACTCATTAGTATTCAAATCGTTATCTCCAAAATTGACATTGCTTTGAACAGTTCCCGAAAATAAAACGGCTTTTTGTGGAACATATCCAATTTTTTTACTTAATGCCTCTTTTTTATATTCTTTTATATTAATTCCATCTATTAAAATCTCACCATCAGTAGCATCATAAAATCTTGGAACTAAATTAATTAATGTACTTTTTCCGCTTCCGGTAGACCCAATAAAGGCAATCATCTCGCCTTTTTTTGCAGAAAAAGAAATATCTTTAAGCACATATTCTTTTGCATCAGGATATTTAAAAGAAACATTTTTAAACTGAATAGATCCTCTTGTTTGTGTATTTCCATCAAAATCTCCATACTTTATAGAGCATGGTTTCATAAGAACTTCATTTATACGCCTAGCAGAGACCGTAGCACGAGGAACTAACATAAAGATAATAGTCAACATCATAAAAGCCATAACAACTTGGACAGAATATGACATAAAAACAACCATATCACTAAATAATGGTAATTTATCTATTATATCTGCAGACTGAATTAATGCTGCACCAATCCAATAAATTGACAAGGAAAGTCCACTCATAATTAAAGTCATCATTGGGCCCATAATTGACATTGCTCTAAAAATAAATAGATTGTTTTTATACATTTTTTCATTGGCAACATCAAATTTTTGTTCAGAAAACTTTTCAGCATTATAGGCTCTAACGACTCTCAATCCTATCAAATTTTCACGAGTAATTCTATTTAAACTATCAGTCAAATTCTGAATTTTTTGAAATTTTGGCACCACCAAAAACATTAAAAAGCCTATTACAAGCAACATAACAACAACCGCCACCGCGGTTGCCATTGACCATTGCCAAGACTTATTTACAATTTTCACGATTGCCCAGGTTGCCAAAATTGGAGCTTTAATAATAACTTGCAAACCCATGCTTATGGTATTTTGAATTTGCATAACATCATTAGTAGAACGAGTTACCAAGCTCGCCGTCGAGAATTGTTTAATTTCGGACAACGAAAAAGACTCAACTTTTAAAAAAATTAATTGCCTAAGCCTTAGGGCAAACAGCGAAGCAATCCTTGCAGCAAAAAATCCAACGATAATTGAAGCACAAATGCTACCAAAAGCACAAGCAAGCATATATCCACCCTGCTCTAAGATTTTAGTAATCGAGCTGCCTTCTGTTTGGACTAAAGTTGTCATTTTTGACATAAAATCCGGCAATAATAAGTCCAGCCACACATGCAGAATTATAAAACCAATAGAAACAATTATCATTAACCATTCGTTTAATTTAAGATACTTAAATAATTTTAACATAATACCTCTTATTATATTTACAATTTGATTAAGATATCACTAGCGAAAAAAAAGTCAACAAATAAAAAGCTTTTGTAAAAAATGGTCGAGGTGGCGGGATTCGAACCCACGACTTCTTGGTCCCGAACCAAGCGCGCTACCAAACTGCGCTACACCTCGAAATTAAAACAATTTTACAACAAATAAGAAAAAAATCAAATCAAAATAACTTAATCCATAAATATAGGTATATTGTTAGGTGCTAAAAATGTAATAATATTGAATGCGACTATAAATAAAAGCAAAAGAACAATAGACACTATAAATAGCCATTTTTTAAATTTAATTTTATCAAAAAATGCAATTACAAAAATATTTGAAACAACCAACGAAAAAAATTCTATTGCTATATCTACCCATAAATTATTACCAACGCCAAATCCCCCATGTATTAAATAAAAAAGCGAACTTACTAAATAACATGCCAATATTGCTCCAAGTATTGAGAAAATAAAAATATTTTTTTTGTTGTCAATAAACAACCAAATTGAAATAAGCCACATAAAAATAAACGGATAAAAAACAATTTTTAAATGTTCCCATACACTTTCATTTACGGGCGAAAACAAAGCAAAAAAAGGATTAGGCACCCACGCATATAAAAAATGCAAAAAAGAACTAACGGCTAACATAAAAACAGGTAAAATCCAAATGTATATCTTTCTATATAGATTTTTATTCACAATATTAATATATGATATTAAAGAAATAATATTTAAATCAATGCTATCATTCTTTTTCCAATTTATTTTTAAAAAATCTTTTACTTTTGGTGGGTTATTATGAAAATTAAAAAAACAATAAAAATATTTTAAAACAAAAAGAGAAGAGATCATTACTTCTCTTCTTCTTACACTTTGGTGCGGGCGAAGGGACTTGAACCCCCACGATTGCTCACTAGATCCTAAGTCTAGCGCGTCTGCCAATTCCGCCACGCCCGCAATTTTCTTTTAGAATATAAACCCCAACAACAGTCGGGGTTATAATTGGTGATCCATCCGCGATTCGAACGCGGGACAACTTGATTAAAAGTCAAGTGCTCTACCTACTGAGCTAATGGATCGACGATAGTCATGATAACATATATAATTTTTAATTGCAAGCCATTTTGTTAAATTTATAAAACAAATTGGCTGGGGTGGAAGGATTTGAACCCTCGAATGTTGGAGCCAGAATCCAATGCCTTACCACTTGGCGACACCCCACCATCACACAACAAACTGGGGTGAAGAGTGGGGCTCGAACCCACGACCTCCAGGGCCACAACCTGGCGCTCTGCCAACTGAGCTATATCCACCATTTTGGTGTGCCAAAAGGGATTCGAACCCCTGACCCTCGCCTTAGAAGGGCGATGCTCTGTCCAGCTGAGCTATTGGCACATAAACCACTGGCTGGGGTGGCTGGATTTGAACCAACGAATGCGAGAGTCAAAGTCTCGTGCCTTACCACTTGGCGACACCCCAATAAAAATATCCCGCCCGCATTAGCGAACGGGCTTTGGAGCGGGTGATGGGAATCGAACCCACACGGCCAGCTTGGAAGGCTGGAATTCTACCATTGAACTACACCCGCATCAACGCGACATTTGTGATATTATCATATAAATATCATATTGTCAAATATTTTTTAAAAAATCAAAAATATATTTATAAAAAATCAAAGCTGGTGGGCAATACAGGACTCGAACCTGTGACTTTCGCCATGTGACGGCGACACTCTCCCAGCTGAGTTAATTGCCCAACATTAATGGGTACCAAACCTTCCATCTTTTCTTTGCACTGATAGTATTGCTCTATTGTTTTTTGCTAATTCTTTTCCTCTTTTTACGGCTTCTTCTTTTGAAGCATAACTTGCAATTAATCTTTTTGACCCTGTTTTCTTTATAATCCACTTATTGGATTTTTCATCAAATCGAACATGATATCTCGTTGGTTTCTTTTCGCCAAGTTTTTTTGATTTGTTTTGCTTTTTATCAATCTCAAGAGTTTTTTGCTCATTAACAGACTTACTTTTGTTGCTTCGCTGAATATTATTGTTTTTAGTTTCTTTTAAATCTGTATCTCTATTAGAAAAAACTTCTTTACTAGTGTTCGAAGCATTTTTTTCGTCAACTTTAATTGCCATATTTTGATTTTGCTTATTAACAACCTTCTGTTTTTTTCTATCTTCTTTCTTCTTTATTTTTTCGTTTATTTTATCAAGTTTTTTTTCAAGTTTAGATATTTCATTTTCCAAATCTTTTTTCTTTGCTTTTAGCAACCACATATCCTTCACCTCGAGTTTATTTTACAACAATTTTAAATTATTGTCGATCGTTTTAATATAATTTCAACATTTTATATACATAATATTTGACAAAATATAACTTGTGTGATATTTTTTTGATATGGGCAATTAACTCAGCTGGGAGAGTGTCACTTTGACGTGGTGAAAGTCACAGGTTCGAGTCCTGTATTGCCCACCACAATGATTAAACATATTTGATATTATGATTAAAATAAACAATTTAAGTTATTCAGTTAAAAATTTAAATAATGAAAAAAAAGATATTTTAAAGAATTTATCTATTAATTTCTTACCAGGTAAGATTACAGCAATTACCGGCTCTAATGGGAGCGGAAAATCCACTCTTATAAAAACTATTATGGGGATATTAAAACCTGATTATGGAACTATATTCTTTAAGGATATAAATATAACAGATTTCTCAATTACCGAAAGGGCAAAACTAGGAATATCTGTTGCATTTCAGCAACCCATTACATTTAAAGGCATAAAAATTAAACAATTGTTAGAAGTCGCAGGCGCAAAGTCGTTTAATGATATGTGTTTATGTCTTTCGAAGGTAGGTCTTTGTGCCAAAGATTACATTAATAGATATTATGATTCCAATCTTTCAGGCGGAGAAGCAAAACGAATAGAACTTGCAATGTGTTTAGCAAAAAACGGAGAAGTTTTTTTATTTGATGAACCCGAAGCTGGTATTGATTTGTGGAGTGTTGACAATTTGGTATCTTTAATTAAAAATTTAAAAGATAAAACCATTATAATAGTTAGTCACCAACAAAAAATTTTAGAAATTGCAGATGAAATTTTAATTTTGAATGATAATGGATATGAAATTGGCCCCCAAAATATTATGTTGAACAAAATAAAACCAATTCAAACTTGTGGTGTATTAGGAGACCAAAAATGAATAAAATTGAACAAACTATCTATAATCAGACTATGCAACTCACCCATCAACCATCAGGTGCATTTAGTTTAAGAGTAAATGGTCAATCCGCCAAACAAAAATCCACTAACAACATAATAATCAAACAAAAACAACAAAAAAATGGTATAGATGTGATCATTAAACCCAATACCCAAAATGAAAGTTTGCATTTGCCCGTTATATTATCTGATCCGGGATTAAAAGATAGTGTATATAATGATTTTTATATTGGTGATAATGCAAACATAAAAATTATTTCTGGATGTGGCATTCACAACGACAGTAATCTAACAAGTACACATAATGGAATTCACACATTTCACATTGGAAATAATTCTTTTGTTGAATACATCGAACGACATATTGCTTTGGGCCTTGGCAAAAAGAAAAAATTGAACCCAAAAACAAAAATAAAATTAGGACAAAATTCGACATTAAAAATTTTAACTCAACAAATTAGCGGTGTCTCAAATTCAAATAGAATTACACAAGCAAAACTAGGCGAAAACTCATCGTTAATTATAGAAGAAAAAATATGCACATCTAATACCGAAGAAGCTATTTCTAATTATAATATTGAATTAAATGGATACCAAAGCAGTTGTAAAATATCAAGCAGAAGTGTGGCAAAAAACAATTCAAGACAAATTTTTGAATCGAATTTAATTGGAAAGAACAAATGCTTTGGGCATGTTGAATGCGATGGAATTATTTTGGATAAAGCAAAAATGTATTCTACACCTAAAATAAGTGCTGAAAATAGCGATTCAACATTGATACATGAAGCAACAATTGGCAAAATTGCTGGAGAACAATTAACAAAACTTATGACATTAGGACTAAACAAAGAACAAGCAGAAGAAATAATAATAAACGGATATTTATGTTAAACATTTTTTTAATTTATAAGATCATAAAAAAAGAACTCAATAAAAAATTGGGTTCTTTTTTAATACTATACAACTTTTTTAAGTTTCTATAACAAAACACAAATTATTCCACCTTTTCCTTCATTGACAATTTTAGACAATGTTTTTCGCATTTTTATTTGTGCCTCTTCTGGCAGCGTTTGCAATTTTCCATTTATTCCTTCTCTAACCAAAGCAGAAAGAGGTTTCCCAAACATATTAGTTTCCCAAATTCCTTGTGGATTATTTTCAAATTCATTTAATAAATAAGAACCAAGTTCTTCTGTCTGCCATGCGCTACCAACTGCTGGAATCACTTCTGTTTCAACATCAACCTTCATAATATGCAACGATGGAGCCGAAGCCTTCAATCTAACACCAGAATTTGAGCCCCTTTTTACTATTTCTGGTTCTTCAAGTTTCATTTCTTCTATACTTGGTAAAACTACACCATAGCCAGTTTCATCAACAGATTCTAACGCAGCTTTTAATCTATCGTATTGTTTTTTTGCAACCGAAAGTTCAGATACATAACTCATTAATTTGAAATCATCAGAAATATCAGCGCCACACGTTTCAGATAAAATTTTATAAAACAACTCCTGATTTGCCGATATATCAACATCAATAGAGCCGTCTCCAAGATTAACTTTTGAAACAACAGCAGATAGGTTTTCACTTTCTGCAAACAAATTTTTTAATTTGCAAGCTTCACTAATTTTTGAAATCCCAGATGTTTGATTTCCTATTTCAGCAACAATTCCCGAAATTAAAGGACTTTCATAAGGCAATGTTCTCATCCAGTCAGGCATAGAAAAATTAATTTTAGTTATTGGAAATTCACTTAATACTTTTTCCAAAATCATATTAATATTGTCAATATTTAAATTTAGAACATCTAATGGTACAACCGGAGTAGCATATTTTTCTTCTAGTACAGAACACATTTTTAAAACTTTTTCGTCTTCAGGATTTTTAGTATTAACAACAACAACAAATGGTTTTTTTGCCGCTTTTAATTCTTTAACAACTCTTTCTTCAGCAGATAAATATGAAACTCTTGAAATATCAGTTATAGATCCATCTGTTGTAACCAAAATGCCAATTGTAGAATGTTCTGAAATAACCTTATAGGTTCCTATTTCAGCAGCTTTTTCAAATGGCATCTCTTCATCACTCCAAGGAGTTTTAACCATTCTAGGCATTCCATTTTCTACGTGTCCTGATACGCCGTCAATCAAATATCCAACACAATCGACCAATCTAACTTTCATAGAAACACAACCATCTAATTCTATTTCAGCTGGCTCGGCAGGAATAAATTTGGGTTGCATCGTCATTATTGTCTTGCCATTTCCACTTTGTGGCAATTCATCTTTTGTTCGCTCTTTTTCGTTTTTATCTTTCATGACAGGCAAAACAAGATTGTCCATAAACTTTTTTATAAATGTAGATTTTCCAGTTCTAACTGGGCCAACAACACCTAAATATAAAACTCCACCAGTTCGAGTTTTTATGTCGTTGTAAACTTCGAATTTTTCCATTCACACCCTCCAAAATCATTGATTTATTAAATATTATGCTAATACGTAAAGGTTTAGAACATTAATCAACATTAAGCTCTCTTTGATATTTGCTATATATTGTGTTTTCCTCATTAATGTTTTTATTTCTAATTTCATTTGAAATTGGTTCAAGCCTAACTAAAATAACATCATCTCCAATTTTTTCTATTTTCTCCAAAGGAATAAAAAGATCTTCGGCTTTTCTTGAAAATAATTTTCTAATACCTGGAACTATTATTCCAAGCACCTGGTTAGTACTGGCATTAAACATTAAATCTAATACCCTACCCAATCTTTTTCCATCAAATAGATTAATTATTTCCTTTTCTCTCATTTCACAAAATGTTATTTCGTTATTTGTTTCTTTATGTTCCATTTTATATCTCCTATCAATTCTCTAGTATAAAAATATATGCAAAAGGAAAACATAACATTAAAGTTTTCCAAAAAAGGAGCAAAAAATGGCAAATAAAGTTGTTATATGTGGAGTCGATACATCTAATTTACCAAAAATTTCTTCTAAAGAAATGGACGAATTGGTATTAAAACTAAAAACCGATAGAAACTCTTACAGAGAAAAATTTGTCTATTATAACATGAGGTTAGTTTTATCAATAGTTCAACGATTCTGTATAAAAAAAGAACTTATAGACGACGTTTTTCAAGTAGGTGTAATCGGGCTTTTAAAGGCTGTTGATAATTTTAATACTGACCTAGGCGTAAAATTCTCTACTTATGCTGTACCAATGATAAATGGAGAAATAAGGCGATTTTTAAGAGACAATACCAGCGTGAAAGTAACAAGAAATTTAAGAGACACTGCATACAAAGCCATGCAATCAAGAGAAAAATTCAATAAACTAGGACTAGACGCCACAAATTCCATGATTTCAAAAGATACCGGAATTAATGAGAGCGAAATTGCAAAAGCACTTGATGCAATATCAGATCCCGTTTCATTATATGATTTTGTGTACTCTGATGGAAATGATGGGATATTGCTTGTAGATCAACTGAAAGACCCAATATGTTCAGAAGAAAAATGGCTTGAGAATAACTCATTGGAAAATGCTATTTCTGGTCTTGAAGAACGCGAAAAAATGATATTATTTTTAAGATATTTCGAAGGTAAAACTCAAATGGAAATATCAGAAGAAATAGGCATTAGTCAAGCACAAGTATCTAGATTAGAGAAAAATGCCCTATCATACATGAAACATCAATTATAATGTAGAAGTTAAACTTCTACATTTTGCTTTTCAATATTATGTTTTAGTTTATCTAAAATTTTCTTTTCAAGCCGCGAAATGTAACTTTGCGATATTTCAAGTTCATCAGCAACTTCTTTTTGAGTCATTTCCTTATTTGTATTCAAACCATATCTCATTTCCATAATATTTCGTTCTCTAGGCATTAATGATTCTACCGCTATCTTAAGTTGATCTTTTTCAACTAAATTCTCATATGTTTTAAACAGCATATCTGGATCAGTTCCAATAACATCTTGCAATAGTAATTCGTTTCCATCTGAATCAGTATTTAAAGGATTATCTAAAGACAAATCTAATTTTGTTTTAGAATTTTTTCTCATATACATAAGAATTTCATTTTCAATGCAACGCGAAGCATAAGTCGCTATTTTTATGTTTTTATTTGCATCAAATGAATTAATTGCCTTAATTAATCCTATTGTTCCAATGGAAATCAAATCTTCAATCCCAACGCTTGATTTTTCAAACTTTTGTGCAATATAAACCACCAATCTTAAATTATGTTCAATTAAAATTGTTCTAACTGACTCATCTCCATTTTTTAAGTTTTCAATAAGTTTTTCTTCATCTTCACTAGAAAGCTTTTCTGGAAGATTCGCATTCCCTCCAATATAATGAATTTGGTTTTTTCTCTTAAATAATTTAAATAACCAAAGCTTAAAAAGTAAAAATAATTTCATAACCACTCCTCCCTGCTCACATTAAATCTGGCCCAAACAAAGCATCAACTTTTAATACTTCAGAAAACTTCTCATTAGAAATAGCGACCATCGCTTCATGCCTAAAATTACCAATATGTAGCCAATCTGGTTTAAAAGCAATTAATTTACCATTCCCACTTGTAGTATTTATAGGTATAAAGTGCTGTTTATAATGTTTAGGTAATTTATTTGCGAGCAAAGAATCCCACCAATTTTTTGATAGCATTTTTAATGCCTGTTTACAAACAACAATAACAGGCAGCCCGGTTTGTGGATCTAATAGTCTATTTCCACTATCCATATAACCTGACAAATTTAATATTTTGCCATCAATTTGCAGAGATATAGACCGCAAAAATGGCGCAATAATGCGTCTTTCACGAATATATTTAACCAAAAATAACACTGCTTCAAATACGCAAAAAACACCAAGAATTAATAATCCAACAGGCAAAGCCCCACTATAATTTAATGAAAAATCAATAGCAGAATCATGCTTAAATAAATATAAAAAAGCAATAGTCATTCCAGCCAAAGAAAAGGTAAAAACCATTAACAACAAAAATCCAACCAACCAAACAAAAAATGGTTGTCTCCAAAGCACAAAAACAGAAAGTAAAACTCCAGACAAAATTTTAATTGGAATACTGGCATATAATGGCAAACTAACCAACGGCAGACAAATAGCAATAGCTGTACCTAAAGAACAAGCTAAAAAATATTGCCACCATTTTGCTTTTATATGCAATACTTTAAGCATTAAAAACAAAAGAACAAAATCAATACAAAAATTATCTAAAATTGCATATTCAATATATACCTGCACAAATACAAGTATATTATTTTATCAATAAAGTATGAATAAAATTATTTGTCTAAAATATATAATTTTGTCAAATTTTAATTCTTTCTAATTTTTCTTAAAAAAGGTGGAATATCATCCTCGTCAATTTCTATCCTACTGGATCCAACATTCATAAAAGAGTTAGATCCCTTACTTTCCTGTCTTGGTTGTTCATTTTCATTCTCAATTTTTTTGCTCTCTTGGTTAGAATTTGAAGAAAAATCAACTTTTGGTGGATCAAACTCCGCATCATCACCAAACAAACTAACCTGAGTTTGCTTTACACTATGTTCAACAGATTTACCTGTTAATAAATCCCCATATTTAGAACGATCAAAATTCACAGATGAACCTTTTGGAATAACTGTTTGTTCTCTCTCCTGCTTCGCAACTTCACCTCTTTTCATTAAGTTTTCAAAGCTACTATTATTAAATCCAGTTGCAATTATAGTAACACAAATTTTATTATTGTAGTCTTCATCAATTGTAGCCCCAAAGATTGTGTTTGCAGAAGGGTCTACCACTTCCTTAACCAGATGAACAGCCTCATTAACTTCATCAAGAGTTAAGTCAAAGCCACCAGTAACATTAATAATGACTGCTTTTGCTCCTTCTATTGTTGTTTCAAGCAATGGACTTGCAACTGCTTCTCTAACAGCATCAATATTTCTGTTATCGCCTTCTCCAACGCCAATTCCCATATGTGCCATACCTTGATTTTTCATAACAGTTTTAACATCAGCAAAATCAAGATTTATTAATGAAGGCGTCGCAATTAAATCACTAATCCCCTGAATACCTTGACGCAAAATGTCATCTGCATATTTAAACGCATCAATCATGGGGGTTCCTTTAGGAACAACCTTTAATAGTCTATCATTAGGGATAACAACTAATGTATCAACACTTTTTGCAAGATCAGCAATTCCCATTTCGGCATATTCCATACGCCTTTTCCCTTCAAATTCAAATGGCTTTGTAACAACAGCAATTGTCAAAATTCCCATTTCTTTTGCAATAGACGCAATAACAGGAGCAGCACCTGTTCCAGTTCCACCACCCATACCAGCAGTAATAAACACAAGGTCTGTTCCCTTCAATTTTTCGGCAATTTGCGCTTTGCTCTCTTCAGCTGCTTTTCTACCAATTTCTGGATTTGCACCAGCTCCAAGCCCACGGGTTAATTTTTCGCCTATCTGGATTTGTTGAGAAGCCAAGCTCATCATTAAAGCTTGTCTATCAGTGTTAACAGCGACAAATTGAGCACTTTTAATCCCAGCACCAATCATACGATTAACCGCATTGTTGCCACCACCACCAACTCCGAGTACCAATATTTTACAAATCGGTGTTATACTTGAATAATCCATAATATTTCTCCTTTTAATGTCCAAATAAAGTTGACAAATTATTTTGATTTTCGTCTAAAGCCATATCCAACAAACCAAAAGTTGAAGAAAAGTGAGGCCTATTGAGATTTGGCAAAGTTGGTGAAACAATTTCAACCCTTCGCCCAATTTTTTTAGAAAAATAATCCCTTGCCCCACGCATATACGACAAACCACCGCCAGTTAAATACATGGGAATATAATCAGGAATTTCATATTCACATTTATTTAAACATTTTAAAACCATACTAGCAATATGGTCAACTCTAGCTTTTACAATTTCATTAGCAGTTTTCGCAGAGATGGGCATAAGATAGTCTTTACCAGCCACCTCATAATAATCTGAATCAGTTGCATCGATCGAAAGGACAACTTTCCTTTTTAAATTTTCGGCTTGCGAAATAGAGATTCTCAAACACTCTGCTAAATCTCCCATAATATGACCGCCACCTATAGAAAAAGTTTTTAAAAACAACAAACCATCTCCTCTAATAAGCATCACACTACTAGTCAAATAGCCACAATCAAGAAGCAATGCATACCTATCACGAATCTCAGCATCAAACAAATACATACTCTCTGCCAAGCAAGAAGAAATATATTCCGCACTTTTTATTCCTAATTCCTCCAATATTCCCTCAATAAAGTCCAAAAAATTATTTTCTGCAAGCACATAAGAAATATAACCGCCCAAGCGACTTGAGGCCATACCAACAGGATCTATGATTTTTCTCGAATCATCTAAAGTGAAATAAATAGGTGTATTGTTTATGACAGTATGAGTTGGATGTTTTCTATAAATATTCCCGACATAAAAAAGTTGATTAATATCTTGTTCTAAAACTTTTTTGCGTTTTGGGAAATTAATATTACACTCTCTACAAATAACGCTAGTAAATTCACCAGGCACACCAATATACAAATGTGAAATTTTAATATGTGCACTTGTTTCGGCGTTAGCTATGGCAAGAGCAATAGCATTTTTGACATCATTAGGCTCAAAAAATTGTCCATCAGAAAATCCAGTATATTCAACCTCTCCCGTGCCCTTGATATTAAATGTATTATTAATGCCACGTTCAGCAACTATGACAGTGATTTTATAAGAACCAATATCTAAAACTGCTACTTCTTTCTTTTTAATCATAGACAGAATCCACCTTTCTTTTAGAATATTATAAATAATCTAAAAAAAACTGTCAAACATTGTTTAACTGATTTTAAAAATTTATACACAAACAAAAGCAACAATCATAAAATATAATATGGAAACAGAAACAAATAAACTAATAATAAATGGCAAACAAAAACTAGAAGGGAAGATAAAAGTAGACAAAGCCAAAAATGCTTTACTCCCAATTATTGCGGCTACAATTTTATGTGAAGATGATATAGTCTTAAAAAATGTACCAAAGTTAACTGACATAAAAAAAATGAATGAAATAATAGTGGCTCTAGGTGGAAAAATAAATTGGACTGACAATAGCTTAACATTAAATACTTCAACAATAAACAACTATGAAATTCCACCAAAACTAGCCAGTGAAATTCGCTCTAGTATATTTATGCTCGGTCCAATATTAGCAAAACATAAATATGCGCGAGTGGTTTATCCTGGCGGATGCGACATTGGTAGTAGGCCAATAGATTTACATCTATCGGGCTTAAAAGATTTGAATGTAAAGATATTAGAAGAACATGGCTTTATATACTGTGACGGAAAAAACATGCGAAATGGCCTGGTTCATCTAGACTATCCTAGCGTCGGCGCCACCGAAAATATAATGATGGCATCAGTTTTTTTACGAGGAGAAACAACTATTTTTAACGCCGCAAAAGAGCCCGAAATAGTTGATTTACAAAATTTTATAAATAGCATGGGTGGAAAAATAACAGGTGCTGGGTCAAGTACAATTAAAATTAAAGGAGTAAAAAAATTACATGGCACAACCTACACTCCAATTTCAGACAGGATTGTAGCAGGAACTTATCTTATCGCAACAGCAATGACCGGTGGAAAAGTTCTATTAGAAGATTGTAATTTTGAACATATTTACTCATTAATTACAAAACTACGCAATTCTGGTTGCAAAATTGACTATGATAGTGATAAAATATTGATTGAGGCAAAATATAAACCACTATCTTGCCCAAGCGTAGAAACTCAACCATATCCGGGTTTTCCTACTGATCTACAAGCTCAATTTTTAGCATTACAAACAATCTCTGAAGGCATTTCTGTTATAACTGAAAACATGTTTGAAACAAGATTTAAGCATGTCCCAGAGTTACTAAAAATGGGAGCAAAAATCACCACTAGAGATCGCATGGCTATTGTTAGAGGTGGAAAACTCTTTGGAGCAAATGTCGTGGCCCATGATTTAAGAGGTGGTGCAGCTCTAATTCTTGCGGGACTTGCTGCAAAAGGGCAAACCACAATTTCAGGGATACAATATGTTGATCGTGGATATGAGCAAATAGAAATAAAACTTGCAAGCTTGGGAGCAGATATAAAAAGAGAATAACTTTGCCAAAAACAGATGCGCAAAAAAAGAATAATAATAATTTCATCTATATTAGGAGTCTTGGCAGTGCTTATAATTTTAACAAGCACCGTATTTATGTTGTCGTCTGTAAAAGTAAATTTCTTAACAAGCGGAATGTCAGTTTTAAGTGAAAATGATTCAAGTTCAATAATAAAATGTGGGAAATTTAATTATGGTGGAAACATCTTGTTTATGAATTTTGACAAACAAATTACAAACATTGAACAAGCATTTCCTTTTGCAAAGGTGATGAAAGTTGAACGAAAATTCCCCAATAAAGCAATTGTCCATATTGTTGAAAGATCCCCCGCTTTTCATGTCATACAAGATGGAATTGTATATATCCTTGATTCAGATTTAAAAGTATTGTCAGTTGTATACAGCGAAAACTTTAATTCATCAAATGAAAGCCTTCCACCAAGCGCATTAAACTGTCCTCAACTTTTGGGAATTGAATTATCCAATAATTTAATATCTGGTCAATTTGAAAACAATGCCTCATTAATAGTTACAATAAAATGCATAGAAGTTAATCTTCAAAAAATTTCACATTCAATATTAGAATTATCAACCATTTCAATACAAGATAACAATTTTATATTTAAAACACCAAATAACGAAATTTACTTAGAAATAGAAGGTAATGAAAATTTAGATGATAAACTTATAAAAGGATTTGCTGCCTACTTTAAAGCAATAGAAGATGGAATTACAACAGGAAAAGTGCATGTGTATAATTCTGGAGAGATCCAAGTACGATAAAAAACGAGTGATTTAATCACTCATTTTTTATCATAATTAAAATTAATCTTTCCTTTTATTAGTTAATAATAATATTTATAAAATTTGGAAAGTAATCCCTCCAACCAACATTTTGTTTTTCATATTTAATTATTTCCTCATAAACTTTTTTTACATTACCGAATCCCATTTCATGTTCAGAATCCAAAAATTTTTTCACATTAATATTGCTTATTTTTTCATTTATTCTAATTGTCATAGCTCTTACAATTGTATCATTTAAATACGCTTTTGGATTTTTATAATCTTGCGCTTTTAATTTATCAATAAAACTATCAGAAATTTTTAAGTTTAATGTATTTAAATTAACAAAATTGTGGCAAAATTCATGAATTATAATATGTGAATATCCATTATTAAATTTGTCAATTGTTTTAGAGTCCTGACTTAATAAACCAATATTAGCAATAATTTTATTATTAATTTTAAATCCATGATTGGCATTAATTAACATAGGAACGATATTAACAATAAAATTCTGCTTTATTTTCTTTTTTAACAAGGATTCAAATTCCAAAATCAAAACTTTTTTATTTAATAATTTTTCAATTTCTAAACATTTTTCTTTGTAATACGATCTATTTTTATTAAAAAAAGAAACAAATTTACTATCTTTTGCAAAATCTGTAAGCGCATATAAAAATTCTTTTGCAAGATCAATATTTTTTAACTCATCTTTAAAATACTCTTCCAATATACCATTAAATAACAAATTTTCATTAATTGCAAAGGCCAACCTTATTGGGTTGTCATAACTAAATCCAACATCGTTTTGAGCAATTTTTTTTGCTAGTTTTACGCATTTATGCGTTTTAAAGGTTACAAAATGTTTATAAACTTTATCTCTATATGGGTCATTTAATTTAAATAAAAAATGCTCTTCTAAATATTCATTTCCTTGCGCCAAAGCTAAAACAATAGCCATAAGTTCAGTTCGTTTATCAACGCAAATTTTCATACAATAAAAACAACGCTCCCTAATGTAATTAGTATATCAGAATAAATAAAATTAAGCAAGTTTTTGTAAATTTTAACTCATTTTACTCTGCTTTGCAACATTTAAACACACGCCAATCCCTGCCATAAACATTACAAGAGATGACCCACCACTTGAAATAAATGGAAGAGGAAGTCCCGTTGGTGGAATTGAGCCGGTCACAACCGCAACATTCAACAACAATTGTATTGCAATTAGCCCACCTATTCCCGAGGCCAAGTAACAACCAAATCTAGACTTTGAATGACTCGCTATGACCACAATTCTATAAATTAAAAGAAAAAATACTAATAGAATTAAAACAGCTCCAACAAAACCAAGTTCCTCACCTATTACACCAAAAATAAAATCTGATTCTGCAAATGGTAAAAACAAATATTTCTGACGAGATTGAAAAAGACCAACACCAAACCAGCTTCCAGATCCGAGAGCATATAATGATTGAATTAATTGATAACCTTCACCTTGAGGAGAGGCCCATGGATTTAAAAAAGCTGATAATCTATTTAATCTATATGGTTCTATTATTATTAAAATAGGTATTAATGCTAGTGCAGGAATTATCAATAATAATAAATATTTTAAGGGTACCCCACCAATTAAAAGCATTGTTAGCATACACATTCCCACACACATTGTAATTGACATGTTCGGTTCCATAATAATTAACAAGCAAGTTATACATCCTGCCAATAAAACCGGCAACATTGCCCACCATTTTTTTATGTTTTTATTATTCTTTTCAAGATAAAAAGCTGCGAATAAGATAAAAGTAAATTTTGCAATTTCAGAAGGTTGAATAGAAAAAACACCTAAATTCAACCACCTCTTTGCACCATAATTTTCGACTCCAAGCCCTGGGACAAAAACCAATCCCAACAAAATCAAACCAAATATAAGTCCAATTATTGAAAATTTCTTTAGATTATTAAAATTAAAAAATGTAAAAAACAATAATGCAACAAAGCCCAAGCCCAATGCTATTGCCTGTTTTTTTACAAAAAACATAGAATCGTCATATTTCAACTTTGCTGAATACATAGATGCAGAATATATCATCAACAATCCAAACAAAGTTAAAAATAACACACAAAATAGCAAAACATAATCAATTGATTTTAACTTCGCATATTTACTTTTTACCAATTTCTTTTACTAGTTGTTTAAATATGCAACCTCGCTCCTCATAAGACTTGAATTCATCAAAACTACTCGTAGCAGGCGACAGAAGAACAACATCTCCTTTTTTAGAAATTTTATATGCTCTATCAACTGCTTCTTTTAAACCTTTTTCTAAAAACACATTTCTGACATTTGCCGACTTTGCTGCTTCATAATAACGCCTGCCACAATTTCCAAATGCTATAATGTTTTTTACTCTGTCTTTTAGCTCTAAAAACATTGGAAAAACATCTAAATTTTTTTCAAAACCGCCAACTAATAAATTTATTGGGTTTTTAAAAGCTTTACAAGCAACAATTGTAGAGTCCAAATTAGTTGATTTTGAATCGTTTATATAGCTAACACCATTAATCTCTGAAACAAACTCAATTCTATGTTCTAAACCGCAAAAGTCCACAAGTCTTTTGCTAATTTGTTCTAGTGAAGAGCCCATTAAAAAAGCCGCGCAAATGCACATCATAATATTTTTTAAATTGTGCTCACCTTTAATTTTTAATTTCGATTCATTTACAACTATTTCATTTATATGATCAAAAGAAAAAATTATGTTGCCATTTTTTAAGTAACACCCATTTACTTTCTTTTTTAAAGAAATACTAATTATTTTACTTTTCACAAACGATGAATACAAATCAAAATTTGCATCATCAGCATCTAAAATTGCAAAGTCATTTTTATTTTGATTTTTAAATATCTTAAGTTTTGTTAACAAATAATTATCATAACTACCATGCCAATTTATATGATCAGGTGTTATATTTGATAATATGGCTATTTTAGGTTGAATTTTTTCACTGTAATACAACATAAAACTAGATAATTCTAAAATTATTACAGATTCTTTTTTTATGTTTGATAAATTTGCACATATTGGATTTCCAATATTCCCCAAAGCAATTGATCCATCAATTAAAAAATTCAATAATGATACAATTGTAGTTTTCCCATTCGTGCCAGTAACCGCAATTATTTTGCTTGGATCTAATTCACAAACCCCTAAATCAATCTCTGAAACTATCGGCAAGTCAACATTATTAATAGCAACAATCCAATTATTTTGTGGATTAAATCCAGGACTAACAACTGCAAAATTAAATGTTTTTAATTCTCTATTTTGATAAACTTCATCATTATCATCAACACAAATAGTTTTATAATTATTAATATTCAACCAAATTTCTGCAGACTTTGCGCTTTTTCCCTTTCCCAAAATAAGGACCTTTTTCATACATTCTCCAAATTTTATAAAAATTCAAAGAGAAGTGTAACAAATCCCAAAACAAATGTAACAATAGCATAACAAGTAACTATTTTTGTTTCATGAATACCTTTTTTTTCGAAATGGTGGTGCAATGGTGCCATTAAAAAAATTCTTCTCTTCGTCTTTTTATAATATGCAACTTGAATGCAAACTGACAAAGCACTAGCGACAAAAACTGCCCCAATAATTGGAATAAATAATGTTGTTCTAGAAAAAATAGCAACGCAGGCAACAATTGCTCCCAAGGCCATTGAACCAGTATCCCCCATAAAGATTTTTGCAGGGTAAGCATTGAACCATAAAAAAGCAAGAAGTCCACCACATGTCGCGCTACAAAATACTATTAATGAAAATATTTCTTTCTCATTTCCAACAGAGAATGATCTTTGAGTATGGTTGCCTATTAATAACAATGCAATAAATATCATTAAAAAAATAAAAGTAGTAATAGTTGCAAGTCCATCAAGGCCATCTGTTAAGTTCACAGCATTCGTACAAGCCAAAAAAACAACAATAGTAAATGGAATTATAAAGTATTTAAAATCAACGCTTAAATGCCCAAATGGTATTTCAACTTCTGATCCAACCAAATTTGACTTATAAACATAAACGGCAACCAATGTTGCAACTATAATTTGAAATAAAATTTTTTGATATGGTTTAAGCCCTAAATTTTGTTTTAATTTTATCTTTATAAAATCATCTAAAAATCCAAGCAAAGCATAAGAAAATGTAATAATTAACGACATCACAGCTAATTCGCTATTTTCACGCAAAAATATTGCACAACTAATTGATAACGCAAAGAGAAATATTACCCCACCCATTGTGGGTGTACCTTGCTTGCCAGCATGCGCCTCCACATAATGCAAAATAGTTTGTTTTGCCTTTTGTTTTCGCATAAACATAATAACTAATGGAGCAATAATTATTCCAATAGTAAATGCCACAATAAAAGATAATATAATTTTAGTTATTTCCACTTTTTTCCCCTTTTTCTATAATATTTAATATAGTTTTACTATCAGAATATTTTATTTTTTCTCCCATTATATCCATATAATTTTCAGCGCCTTTTCCGGCAACAACTAAAACATCATTAATTCCTAATAAAGAAATAGCATACTCAATAGCGAGTTTTCGATCTACTATTCTTTTGTATGATTTAATGCTCATTTGTTCAACAATCATGTCAATAATATCATCTGGGTTCTCATATCTTGGATTGTCACTAGTAATGACTGAATAATCCGCCAAAAGTTGAGAAATTTTGCCCATGATGGGCCTTTTTTGGACATCGCGGTTTCCACCACAGCCAAACAAACTTATCAATCTTCCTCTTCTTGAATTGGCAATATCTCTCGCCGCCTTTAAGACATTTTGTAATCCATCAGGGGTATGAGCATAATCAATTATAATCATTGCACCATTCGTACATGCTATGGTATTAAATCTTCCTTCAATTATTGGCATTGTCTGCATTGCCTCAGCAGAATCCTGCAAACTAACACCTAATAATTTTGATGCAACCATTGCCCCTATAGCATTTGTACAATTAAATTTGCCCATAAGCGGCAAATTTACTAAGGTAAGTCCTTCTTGAGAATGTACATAAAATTTTTGCCCCGAATTTGTATTAATTAAACCTCTCTCAACAAAATCTGCATTATTATGTCCAAAACTAACAATTGGTATATTGCTTTCGTCCATAATCATCTTACCATATTTTTCATCGTTACACACAACACCGATTTTTGCATTTAACTTGTTAAACAATTTTAACTTCGCATAAAAATAATTTTGCATACTAGAAAAATAATCAAGGTGATCTTGAGTTAGATTTGTAAATATTGCTACATCAAAAACAATTCCATTCGTTTTATATAAATCTAATGCATGTGCGCTAACTTCCATAGCAACCACTTCCACTCCCGCCTTACACATATTAAATAAAATTTTTTGCAAATCTATGGGGTCTGGTGTAGTTAAATTATTATCAAAGTGCACGCCATTCCAAACGCTACCACTGGTTCCAATCACTCCAACTTTATAATTATTAAATTCTAAAATATGTTTTAACATATAGGTAGTAGAAGTTTTTCCATTCGTACCAGTAACCGCTAACATTTTCATCTTGCGAGCAGGTCGTCCATAAAAGTTAGCGGCCAAAAGCCCAACAGCCTTTCTCGTATTTTCTACTATAACAAGTGGTTTTTTAATCTCAACAAACTTATCAGAAACAACAGCACTTGCCCCTTTTTCAATAGCTTGTTCAATAAAATCGTGTGCATCAACATGCAATCCTTTAATTGCTACAAATATTGATCCTTCTTTTACGAGATTTAATTTATCAGTGATGTGACAAATTTCTACCGAATCATCTCCAATAATTTTGTGTTTAATATCAATCAACAAATCTTTTAAAATCATATTTTAACTCCTTTTTTACTGATTCATTCTAACAAGAACTATATCCCCAACTTCAATTTTAGAGCCAGCACTTGGGATTTGACTTGAAACCACCCCAGAAGCACCTTCTACAATGTAATAAAGCCCTAGTCCAGCCAAAAGAGAAATTGCTTCTGTTTGGGTCATACCCAACAAATTGGGCATATCAACATAGTGTTTTTCTTGTAATGGTTCCGATCTTTCAATATCCATATATTTTATAATTCCCTCCATAATAAGCTTGGCATAAGGTGCTGCAGCTGTTGCTCCATAATAAGAACCTTGAGGCTCATCGGCAATAACTAAAACCACATATTCTGGATTATCTGCAGGCAAAATGCCAATAAACGATGCAATATATTTTCCTTCAGCAATTTTCCCATTTTCGTACTTTTGAGCAGTACCTGTCTTTCCTCCAATTTTGTAACCATCAATTTGGGCTTTTTTGCCTCCACCTTTTGCCACTACAGATTCAAGCATTTTTTTGATGCTTTTTGAAACATCAACCGAAACAACACGAGAATACACAGAAGAATTTTGAATATAAACAATATTTTGTTCATTATCAGTTATTTCTTTAATAAAATGAGGTCTCATAAACAACCCATCATTTACAATTCCTGAAACAGCACTAATTAATTGCAAGGGTGAAACAGCAATAGATTGACCAAATCCCATTCTGGCCAAATCACTTGATGTAACAAGTGATTTGTCCATCAGTATACCTGAAGAAGGGCTAAAAAAATCTATTGGTAATGTTGATCCAATTGAAAATCTTTTTAATTCATTATAAAACCTATCTAATCCAATTTTTAAAACAATATCCATAAAAACGCAGTTACAACTATTCATAAAACCTTGTTCCAAAGATTGAGATCCGTGTCCTGAATGCCTTGCGCAATTTATCTTTACACCATTCACTATTCTATATCCGGGGCAATAAAAATAACTATTTTCGTTAATAATTCCAAGTTGCATAGCGATTGCTCCAGTAATAATTTTAAAAGTTGAACCTGGTTCATAGCTATCCTGAATTGCAGAATTTCTAGATAATTGCATTAATTTTTCAATATCGTCTCTGGGCACATTATTCAAATCAAAGCTAGGTGTAATTCCCAAGGCCAATATTTCACCAGTTTTTGGATCCATGACTATGGCTGTTGCACTTTTTGGGTTTTGCTCATTTGTTAAATCTGCAAGAACTCTCTCAACTATAACTTGAATATTATAATCAATCGTCGTGCTTAAATTAAAACCAGCAATTGACGGAATGTAAGAAACGCTTGTTCCTTCAAGTTGTCTTCCAGCATTGTCAGTTTCCGCCACTAAAACGCCATCTACTCCTGATAAATACTTATTATAAAAAGCTTCTAGCCCACTTTGGCCATCTCCATCAGAATTACAGTAACCTAAAATCTGACATAACAAATTGTCATATAGATATTCTCTTGAAGAGTTTTCAGACAGATAAACCCCTTCCAATCCCGAGTTCTTAATTTCTTCTGCAATCTCTGTGTCTATTTGTTTTTTTATTACATATTCAGATGTTTTTGTATCATATATCTTTTCCTTTAAAACATCTATATTAAGTTCAAGAATCTCCGATAAAAAATTAAGAGTCTTTTCTTTTTGACTAATCGAATTTGGTCTAATATAAACATCATAAGTAGTATAACTTGAAGCAAGAACAACTCCATTCCTATCATAAATAGTTCCTCTTAATGCAGACAATGGAATATCTCTCATCCACTGCTCAACAGCTTTTTTTGAAAGATTACGTCCATCTATTATTTGCACTATAAACAATCTTATTATTAACAAAAACAAAAAAAAGCCCAATGCTATAATTGCATAGATTAGTCTTTTTTTTGTCAAAACTGAACCATATTCAGACATAAAAATTCTCCTAATAATTTATATTAAGAGAACTTGCCTCTTATTTATCTTTAGAATAAATTACTAAAAAACTCACACAACTTATCAAACCAATTTGTTGGAGCCAAAACATCTGCACTCTGCTGAATATTCAATACAATTCTTACCTTATCCGCCTGAGTCGCCTTACGCAATGCACTATTGTTTTCTGCTAAAAACTTTTGAATATACTCCTCGCTTTTAAATTCATCAAGTAGTCCCTGCAATGTTTCAATTTCGCTTTGTTTTAAATTGATAGCGCTTGCAAGATTATTAATCTCACGAGTTTTTACACTTAAAACAACAGCATTATAAATTACCATAGTAAACAAGAGAACAACAACCAAACTACAAACTACAGCCAAAACTTTACCCCTTGGCGACAATTTATAACTTTTCTGATTATCAATACTTGCTGATTTACTTTCATTAGATGAAGGCAATATGTCAAATTTTGGTAATGTTTTTGTGCTTTTCTCAACTTTTGGCAACTCAAGTCCATTATATTCTGCTTCAACTTCAAAAACAGGTTCTTCTTCAACAACAGAAGGCGTACTAGTTTCTCCAAAATACGATTTTTCAATAGGCCTAGCGCCAAAATATTCTTTTTCGGTCTGCTCGGTTTCTTTTCTTGTCAAAACCATATATATGCCCTCCTTTTTAATTTAATTATTATAATTTTTCAATAATTCGCAATTTTGCACTTGAACTTCTACTATTTAGTTCTAATTCTTGTTGGCCAGCTATGATAGGCTTTTTTGTAACAAGTTTTCCTTCTGGCTTATGGTTACAAACACATTGAGGAAAAGATGGCGGACAAATACATCCACGTGTTAACTCTTGAAAAACATTTTTTACAATTCTATCCTCTAACGAATGAAATGAAATTATTGCCAACCTCCCACCATGTCTCAATAACTCAAATACTTGCTTAATAAAAACATCTAATTCATCTAATTCACTATTTACTTCTATTCTTATCGCCTGAAAAACCTTTTGAACCGCCTTTTTTTTATCGCCCTTAACAGCCGCAGAAACAATTTGTTGTAATTGCAAAGTGGTGTCAATTGTTGATTTTTCTCTTCGTTTAACAATAGCAGAAGCAATTCTACGACTTTCGCGTTCTTCTCCATATTTGTAGATTATGTCCGCCAACGTTTTTTCTGAATAACCATTAACTACAGCCCAAGCAGTGAATTCATTATCTTGATTCATTCTCATATCGAGTTTTGCATCTTTATTAAAAGAAAAGCCACGCTCTGAATTATCAATTTGATAGGAAGAAACTCCAAGATCAACTAAAATCCCGCCAAATAATCCTTTTTTATCCAAAAGTTTTTTTGGAATTTCTTTAAAATTTGAATGTTCGTACTGCACCGTCTTAAAATTTTTTAAATTTTTTTTTGCAGCCTCTATAGCTTCTTTGTCTTGGTCTACACCTATATAAATACGAGGGTTAAACCTTTCTATTATAGCCTTTGCATGTCCACCGCCACCTAAAGTGCAATCCAAAAACAAGTCATCATTATTTAATTGAAAATTTTCTAATACTTCAGTTTTTAATACTGGAACATGAGAAAAATTTTGCATATCAAACTCCATGTTTTTTAAAACTTTGAGTTATAGTATCAAAATCAGAATTTGTATTGTATTCTTCCCAATGTTCTTCCGCCCATATTTCTACTCTTTTTCCAACTCCAACAAAGACAATATTCTTTTTTATATTCGCGAAATTTATTAATTCTTTGGGCAAAAGCAAACGACCTTGTGCATCTTCATCTGCTTCAAAAGCGGAACTAAGAAGAATTCTAACACTTTTTTGGACATCTTCATCAAATGTTGGTAGTTCAGCTATTTTCTCAAACAACTTATCTCCACCATCTGGCAAAACAAACAAACAGCCACCAATACCTTTTGTTATAACAAAATTATTCCCCAATCCTTGTTTAAACTTGGAAGGAATTCTAATTCTGTTTTTTTGATCTATTTGATGTCTATAAGTTCCTAAAAACATCTCAACTCCTCTTTTGTGAGATAATTATAGATTAAATAAAAACTTAAATCAACCACTTTTGACCACTTTTAAAACATTTTTTTATTTTTTTGTGCATTTAGACTAAAAGAGCCTCGGTTTTAAACCAAGGCTCTTTGATTTTTATATATCTCTGTCTGGCTTTTTCTTGCCAAAAATTCCAGCCGTCATTTCTGAAAAAAATCTTTTAATGTGGTAATTAAACTGCTTATTCGTAAAGAACGCCACTAAAAACAATGCTGTTACATAAAGAAGAACTGCAAGCACAATCCATAATGCATCTAAAGAACCTTTATTCCCTTTTTTAAGCACCCCTTCTTTAAAATTAGAATCTGATTCGCCATTTAAAAATTCAACATCATTCAAAGAATTCTCGCTAGCTTGGTCAGTGCCATATAACACAACATCAATTGTTTTCGCAAGAGGCTCCACCGATCTTTCTACCAAATATTTTTCTATAGTATCGGCACCCATTTCAAATAATATTGCGGCATTCGTTAATTGCTGGTTATAATTACCTTTACCAATGTAAATATCCTTTATCAAATTTGGATAAACTTCATCAGCATATGCCTTCAACCTTAAAGCCAAATCTTTGTTAGCCGATGAATTCAAATTGGCTGCTCCAATAACCATACGAACTTTACTCATGTCTTTGCCATTAACATTTGTAAAATATTCTTTTCTAGGTACAGCATCTCTATGTATATCAAAAATTGCATGAGACCCTTTTTCTAACAGTCTAGCCGCAGTTGCCTGGCTTCTAGTATAGGCTCCAGAATTATGTGGCAAATGCAATGTTTCATCATAATATACAATCATATTACATTTCTCTAAATTAGACTTTAACAATGCTCCAATATCATGAATGCCACCCTTTCCATAAATTGAATCATATCCGTCTCCAGTAGGATAAGATTCATCGTTATGAGTATGATAAAGTCCTACCACCTTTTTTGTGGATGCTAATGCTATATTATTTTTATTGTAATCTTTACTATTAAAATTGTTATTATTCAGTATTTTATCTTTTCTTCTTACATTTATTTTTGGAAGCTCAACATTCTCAACAAATTCTGCATATGCTGTTTTGTCATTATCATTTACTGACACAATGTTATATAGTTTATTATCAGAAGAGATATATTGATCACCAACCTCAATGCCGTCGCCTTTTAAAAATAATTCATTCTTGCTATCTTTATCATAAACAATATAATATTTTCGTGAAGAATCAGCATAAGCATTATTTTTACAAACGAAAACTGCATTTGGGATAAGAAAAAGTAGTAAAACCAATACAGCAGAAATATATTTTTTCATCATTTTACACTCCTCTCATTTAAAACTTCATTTTTCTGCGATTCTTCTCTTTTTGTTGATTTTTTGTTGGAAGACATGCTCATTTGCGCATTTTTTTGTTTATTAACATCAGATTTATCAACAAATTTACCATCTATAAAATCTTTTCTCTCTTTAGTCTTTTCCTTTGCAAATCTTTCAAAACTTTCACCAATAATTTCACACAATCCCACAGCAATTAAAATTGAAATTACCATCGAATCAAAAGCCCCTGCAACCCCTAACGACAATTTTGTGCTTTCAACCCCAGAGGCTATATTTATAATAAATTGTATAACTCGAGCTAAAGAAATTCCTAATATTGAACATATGAACGCATTTCGTCGACTTCGTCCAAGCACATATGCAACCAAACCTGCAACAATTCCATAAAGGTACATATAATCAATTAGTACATTTTCAGGCTTGGCTGGAAGCAAATACTCCAAACCAATAATAATCCCGGCTGTAACAATCGTGCCTAAAAAAGCCCTGAATAAATCCCTACTCCAACCAACCTTAATTAGCAAATAAATACATACTCCAAATGGAATTAAAAATCCGCCTATGTTAAACTCAAAATGTGCTCCTATTCGAATAGTCGGAAGCGCCAAACCTATGGCAACTGCAATCATCACAACTAGCGCCCAAATATCATTCATTCTCATTCGATCTAATATGCGCTGCCCCGCACCAAACATAATTAAAAAAATAAGAACTAATAAAATAATATATCCAACCGTCATACTAAAACTCCTTTTGTTTTAGTATGTTATGTGCTTATATTTTTATTCAAAATCACATATAATTGTCAGGTAAATCATTTTCAAACAAAACAACATCACCCGGCTCCGCAAAAGTGTTGAGAACTTCTATAGCTTGTCTTAAACTCCCGGCACGTAATATATTTTCTTTTTTAAAACCGCCAAATAATAATCCTGCTTCAATAGCTTCAAAATTTCCAACTCCATCTATTATAACCTTATCACAAACCTTTGACATATCAATGCCAAACTGAAAATTACTATTAAACTCCTCTTTCCCTAATTCGACCAATCCAGGTGTAATAACATATTTTTTCCCTGAAAATAGACTTAATACTTCTAATGCTGCCTTACAGCCAGTTACATTTCCATTATAAGCATCATCAATTACTATCAGAGAATTTTGACTCGGCATTAAAGCAAGCCTATGCGCTGTTGGAGTTAGCTTTGAAATACCACGCTTTATTTCATTAATACTCATTCCCAAGTCATAGCAAACCGAAGCACACAATAAAATATTAGAAATATTATGTTTTCCTAGTAAAGATGTTTTGCATACGGCATTCTGCCCATCTATATGCAAAACAAAAGATGAACCTTTTTCATTAACATGAATATCATCAGCAAAGCAATCAAACTTGTTATTTAATATGGATACAATCCTTTTCTGCCCATTAAACCTTTCGTATAGTTCCACGCACCCTTCACTATCGCCAGAAAAATACATTTTACCAAATTTTTCAACACTTTGCGCAAGCTCAAACTTTGTATTTTTTAAGTTTTCAATGCTCCCAAAAGTTGCCATGTGCTGATTCCCAATTCCAGTTAAAATGCCAATTTGTGGTTTTATCATGTTACACAAAAATTTGATATCGCCAACATATCTAGCGCCCATTTCCGCAATAAAAATTTGATCTTTTTCTTTCAAATTGTTTAAAATAGTTTTTGAAAGACCCATCGGTGTATTAAAAGATTGAGGGGTTGCACAGACTAAAAATTTTTCACTCAATAATGTGTTGAGCATATTCTTTACCGAGGTCTTCCCATAAGAACCAGTAATTCCAATTTTAATTAATGATTGGTGTTTAGATAATTTCATCATTGCTTTCTTTATAAAACGCTTGTTGTTTGCTATTTCAAATGGCAATGTAATCAAATGCGAAAAAATAATAATCAAAGGCAAAATTGCTGGCACTAAAGCAACTGTACCATATCTAAAATATGGAAGATTCATATCTGAAACCCCTGTTAAAACAAAAGTAATGCCAAAGACAAAAATAAACATCACAACCATGAGTCTATTTAATCTAGGAGTGTATTTTAAAGGCGTTTTCATTGGTAATGCATACATATTAATAATGTAAACAATCAAGAATATAAGATAAAAACCAAGTCCTAAATAAGTCATAATTTTATATTTAAAAAAGTCTGACAACAAAACATTTGTAATTAATAGGGCAGCGCTAGATAAAACTGACAACATTAAAAGACCGCTCCATGTTTTACCTTTTGTCTCTGCTATCCAAGCAAAATAACCCTTAATTTTATAACCTGAAAGTTGTAAAACTTGTAAAAATCTATAGCCAACAAAACACATAGCTATAGCATTTAACATAGCTATAGCAATACACATCCAAAATGTCAACCAAGTATCAAAGCCTAATGGTGCTGGCATATTTGTAGGTTCAACTGATAAAATAAATTGCATATTACACTCCCCTATTACTATACAAAAAAATATTGCAAAATCAAAGCAAATCTCAAACTTTCTTCATAAAAACAAAAATGACTACAATTATTCATAACAATTAATTTAGAGTTTTTAATTAATTTACATAATTTTTTACCCATATACAAAGGTGTAGCTTTGTCTTCTTTCCCCCAAACCAAAATTGTTGGCGTTTTTATTTTTTTTGCATAACATGAAAGATCTTTATGGATAATTTTATTAAAACATTGTTTCATAATTGGAGATAAATTAATATAATCCAAACTTCCTTTTTTGTCTAGGCTATTTAAACCCACAATTTTGCATTTAACCAAAAATTTTTTAATTTTAAAAAATAAAATTTTAAATTTAACTTTCAAGTTAAATCTTGGCTTTAATCCAGCACAACCAACCAAAACTGCTTTTCTAAACAATGCCGGGTAGTTTCCTAATAGATATAGAGCTATTCGCCCTCCAAACGAATGTGCGACTAAATCAATTTTATTAAGATTATTATTTTTTATAAATTTAATTAACTCTTCACCAATTTCTGGCACACCTATAACCGATGTGGGCTGAGGCGTTCTTCCATGTCCAGGAAAAGATATAAACCAAAGGTCCCTATCTTTAAAACAATTCCTTAAAAAGTAAAAACTATTTTTGTCGCCACCCCAACCATGCAAAAATAAAATTGGAGTTTTTTTGTTTTTATATTTCGACTTAACAACTAAAAAATCCATTAATATAATTTATGAAAATAAAGTCATCTTTGCCAATTATAAATCCAATTGCATAACCAAAGCATTTCTACTCTTAAAATTTTCATCATCATAATAATTCTTCCTAATATACCGTTGTGTAAACCCCAATTTTTTATACAAATTAACAGCAATATAATTACTTTCGTTTACTTCCAAATAAATAGTTTTACAACCTTTTCTTTGAGCATGAGCAACAATTCCCGCCAATACATATTTACCAATACCCAAATTTCTATACAAAGAATCAACTGCAAGCGTCAATAGTTCGCACTCATAATCAATAATCATCGTGCCAAAATACCCAACAATAAGCCTATTTAACTCAACAACACCATACCAATACAAATCAGAATCTATACAATGATCAAAATCTTCTGGAGTTCGCTGCCCAAAGGCTTCAAGTTGAATATCGCATACATAAGCAACATCTTTTTTCTCCATATCACGAATTTTTAAGTCCATCATTTTTCTCCTTTTGTGCTTTTTCAATTTCTGCTTGACTAGCTCTCAAATAAATTGGTTTTAATTCTATGTTTGATTTAAAATCAATAATATTTTTTACAAATTTAATAAAATCATCATTTGGTAAAACATAGTTTTTAATATCCATTTTTTTCGCAAGATCAAGATTGCAAACAACTTTTGAATTACCAATGATTTTTGATACATTACAAATTTTTTCACAAAACATATCATTCTTTTGTTTTAGATAAACAAAGTCTGAAAACGCTGGAACAATTACAATTTCACAATTTATATCATATGAATAAAAATCAAAAGTAGAAAAAGATATTATTTTAATATTTTTATCTAGTCCACATATTAATCCCTTAACAAACGAAACCGCAACTCTATTACCTGTAAATGATCCTGGCCCAACACATACTGCAACAGCATCTAAATCATCAATCTTAATACAATGCTTATTTAATATTCCTAAAATATTATAAGCCAAATTATCACTTGTTTTTTCATGTGATACAACTTCGTCTGTTTCTCCATTTTTCATACATAGAGCGACTCTAAATCCGTTTTCAGCACAAAAAAGTCCTAAAATATTTAATTTTTCCATTCTATATCAATTCTCCTTTGGTCCTCATCTATTTTAGAAATTCGAACAACGCAGGTTGGCTCTGAAAAAATATTAAGTTTTTTTGGCCATTCAACAATTTTAATTCCATCTCCAAATAAAATTTCTTCGCCACCAAACGCAAAAAACTCTTCCAAACTAGCGACTCTATATAAATCAAAATGATGAATATTAAAATGCTTGCCCTCATACGTATATACAATTGCAAAAGATGGCGAAGAAACCCTACATTTTGCAAATCTTTTTACTATGCCCTTAACAAAAACTGTCTTACCAGCGCCCAAATCACCATAAAGCAAAACAGTATTGCCATTTTTTAACCGCTTTGCAAGCTTTTGCGCAATTCTTATAGTTTGTTTTTCTGATTTTGATATATAAGATTCTTTCATTGTTAAACCTCTCGACTAGTACCAATTCGTTCTGCACCTGCTCGGATTAAATTCCAAACATCTTCTTTGGTTGCAACGCCCCCAGAAGCTTTAATTTTTATTTTATCGGATACTATACTTTTAATAACCTGAACAATTTCGGGACAGGCACCCCCAGCCCCAAATCCAGTACTCGTCATAATATAATCAACCTTACATTTAACACAAATTTTACATACTTTTTCAATTTCATCTCGAGTTAATGCTGAAGTTTCAATTATAACTTTAATTTCATGTTTCCGTGCACATCTGACCATTCGAGAAATTTCTTTTTTCAACATTGCATATTCACCATTTTTAACAAAAGCAAGATTAATAACGCAATCAATATAGTCAGCGCCATCAGCAAAAGCACGTTTGATTTCATCGAGTTTTGTTGCAAGAACACTTGCTCCCAATGGAAAATTAATAACCGTACCAACGCATAAAACATTTTCGAATTTATCTTTAATAATCTGTCTAGCTAATGCAACATAAGATGGCAACACACATAAACTTTTATATCTGTTTTTATATGTAATATTAATTGCTTTTTCAATGTCATTACGGGTAAGCAAGGGTGACAATGCCGAAAAATCTACGGCTGTTCTATAATCTTTTAAAGAAATATGCTCTTTTTTTTCATTTATAGAATTTTCAAACATCAAAATAGTATAACATATTTAATAACTAATTCAAATGGTTTATAATAAATTTAAATGGACAAAATTATTACATGAAAACTAAACCAACTTTTTTTGCTCAATTAATTAATCTTTTTTTTATAACAATATTAACATGTTTAATATTTTTTTCATTGTTTAGACATTATTTTGATGTCTATCTTTCATTGATTTTAGCAATGATATCATCTGCAACTATATCTTTGCTTTTTTATAAATTTAAAAATAGAAAATATATTAAGTTAGGAATACAATCAAAAGAACTCGCCCATGCCGAAAAGGTCATGCTTGCACTTTATTCCTCGCCACAAATAGTTGTCGATAAATTTTTCTATTTAGTAATAAAAAAAAGTTATCCTGAAGCCGAATTAAAAAACAACTGGATAATTACAAAAAAACAAGCAATAAGTTGTTTTTTTTCAAATAAAATCACATCTATTAAAGAAATAAAAGAAAGGATTCATATTTGCCCTGATTTTAAAAAAGAAAAAATAGCAATAGGATTAGATTTTGAAGATGAAGCATCTTCATGCAATATAAAATTAATTTCAAGTGTTGAATGTTACGCATTTTTAAAAAGACAAAAGACTTTTCCAAAAACCGAAAATGTTAAAATTAAATCAAGAAAAACATTAAAAGCTGCGATATCCCGCAAAAATTTTAAAAAATATATACTATTAGCAGTTGTTTTTTCATTATCAAGTTATTTTATGCCACAAATAAAACTATATTTTATTTTTACAATAATAACAACATTTTTAGCTATTTTATCTCTATTTTCAAAAAAAGAAACAGCCAATACATTTATATAGATAGACAACGCAACAAATTCTACCATAAAAAATATCTAAATTTAAAGTCTATAAAGTTAATAAATGCTTTATATTTTTTTTGTTACTAATTTTATATAATACAATTTTTTGACCAATAATGCAAATTGGATCAGCGCCCGTTTTATCACACAAACAATCAAGAACATTCTTTGGGGTTTCAGGACAAGTTTTTAAAACATTAATTTTTATTAGTTCCCGTGCATGTAATGCATCATTAACTGCCATTACAACATTTTCTGTTACACCTTCATGCCCGATCTGAAAAATGACATTTATTTTATTTGATATAGCTCTCAATTTTGCCCTAGTTTTGCTATCCATGTCCTAATCCTCCATCTCAAAGTCTACATCGCCAATTCGAATTGTATCGCCAACTTTTGCACCATTTTTCTTCAACTCTTTTAGGATTCCTTTTGTTTTTATTATTTTTTGAAAATAAGCGAATGAATCCGGATCAGAAAGCACAATGTTTCTAATTAATTCATCTACAAAACCACCAATAACAACAAAGGCACCATCACAATCACGAACTATTTCATAACTTGTTTTATCAGGTTTTTTATACTCATAAAAATCATGTATTTCTGGAACCAACGCAGGTAATTTATTTAGTTTATCGACTATAAGTTTAACTAACTCATCAAGTCCTGCTCCAGTAACAGCTGATATTCTTACTATTTCGTATGCTTTTTTCAACCTGGAGACTTTTTTTATAAACTTTTTAGCATTCTCCTCTGCTCCAACTATATCCATTTTTGTTAAAACAATAATTTGTGGTAAATCAAGTAATTTTTTATGGTATTGTTTCAATTCATTATTTATAATTTTAAAATCAGAATACGGATCTCTACCTTCGCTCCCAGAAATATCAATCAAATGCAATAGCAATCTTGTTCTTTCAACATGTCTCAAAAAATAATGTCCCAAACCAGCGCCAGAACTTGCGCCTTCAATTAATCCAGGAATATCTGCTATTGTGAAAGATTTATCATAAAATTTTACGACACCAAGATTTGGTGACAAGGTTGTAAAATGATAATTCGCAATTTTGGGTTTAGCTTGAGTCAATTTTGATAAGAGAGTGCTTTTGCCAACATTAGGAAATCCCACAAGTCCAACATCTGCAATTGTTTTTAATTCCAACCATACTGCATGTTCTTTAACTATCTGGCCAGTTTGCGCAAAAGCCGGGGCCTGGCGCCTGCTCGTTTTAAACCTAGTGTTTCCTTTTCCACCTTCTCCCCCAACTAAAATTGTTTTTTTATCTGTAGCATAAAACATATCTGCAATAACTTTTCCAGTCTCATCATCTTTAATAATTGTACCAGCTGGAACTTTAATGATTAAAGAATCGCCAGATTTTCCTGTACAATTTCTGCTTTGCCCATTTTCACCATTTTGAGCTCGATAATATTTTTTTAATTTAAAATCAATTAAAGTATTTAAACTGGGATCGACTTCAAATATGATATCTCCGCCCTTTCCACCATCGCCACCATCTGGACCACCACGTTCAAATTTATTTGAATAAAAAGATGTTTTTCCGTTTCCACCATTCCCAGCCTTAATAAAAATTTTTACTCTATCTACAAACACTTTTTTTTACCTCATTATTATAATATTGACACAAATCTTTAAAACCACACTCGCCACATTTAGGATTTCTTGCCTTACAAATATACCTTCCATGAAGAACTAATGAATAATGATAATCAATCCAAAAATCTTTTGGAACAACTTTTAATAAAATCTTATACATTTCTTCGGGGGTTTTTGCCGTTGCCACACCCAACCTATTTGAAACCCTAAAAACATGTGTATCAACAGCTAAAGCCGGTATTTTATAAGCTAAAGACAAAACCACACTTGCTGTTTTAATTCCAACGCCTGATAATTTTGTCAAATCATCTAAATTGTTTGGCACATTGCCTGCAAATTTATCTACTATGTCCTTGCTTAAATTTTTTATAGCCAAAGCTTTGTTTTTATAAAAACCACAACTAAAAATATACTTTTCTAATATATCTTGTGGCATATCAACAAATTGTTTGGGCGTGTTTGCAACATTAAATAAAACTTTTGTAGTTTCATTTACTCTTTTATCTGTACATTGCGCACTTAAAACAACAGCAATTAACAATTCAAAAGGTGTCTTAAATTCTAATTCACACTTTGGATCTTTATATATTAACTTTATCCTTTCAAAAATCTTTTCGTTCATATCAATTAAATTTGTGGTATATGAGCATTAAAATTTTAAAAGTAACCGAATCCGAAAAATTACGCAAATTAAATCCGGTCATCTTTTGTACTTTATCCAATCGATAAACAAGAGTATTTCTGTGCAAGAATGATTTTTTCCCTGTCTCTGACAAATTTAAATTATTAGCAAAAAAAGCTTCTATTGAAGAAACAAGACTTTCATCTTTCATTATCGAAACGAACCCTTCATCAAAAAGCATATTTTTAAGTTCTGACAATTCACCAATGGGAATCATCTCAAAAATTGTGTTAACAAGACAATATTTATCATCTTTTTCACAAACAAAATCTAAACTTTTAATTTCGCCTGAATCTATTTTGCTTTTTATTGTTTCCTTTACCACAATTACACCTCAATTATATTTTATCAAAAATTTTAAATAGTGCAAACAAAAAATCAAACAGCTTTTTTATTACTCCATATTTTTTTTTCATCCATTGCATCAAATATTGCGACCAGTTTATTTTTAGTATTAAAAACCAGAAAAACATCTTCGATATAATCACATATATTTTCTTGAGATTTATAAAAGTCCACCTTGAATAGATCATTTGTATCACTTTTAAAATATGCTTTATTTTCACAAAACCTAATTAAAGTTGCTTTTACACACTTATAATTAGAAAAATGCAACAAATAAGCAGAAAGTACTATAGCCTTATCATTAACATCATAAAGACTGCCCCAAACTAAACTTTTTCTTTTAAAGCTATCAAAAATGGTATAGGTACTATCAAAAAAAACAACCGTTTTATTGTTAATCAATAAATAAAAATATGGAAGTAATTCTTTTATTTGATTAGAATCTAGGCCACAAAAGATATCGTCAATAATCATTATTTCTTTTTTTAATAAATAAGCTCTCGCAAAGGCTAATAAAATTTTTTGATTTTTATCCATATTACATGGCTTTGTTTTGTAATTAATATTAAATATTTTTAAAACTCGTTTAATTTCTAATTCATCAAAATAAATCTGTTTTGTTAAAAATGCAAATTTTAAATTATAAAAAGCAGATTTTTTGTTTAAAAAAAGTGGATTTTTTAGTAAAAGACTTATTTTATTGCTTTTTAAATTATAATTTTCTCTTTCAATAAGAACAGTCCCATTAGTTGGCGAAACCAAACCACAAATTATTTTGGCTAATGTAGTAGCACCCCCACCAGATCTGTAGTAAATAACAACCTTATCATTTTTTAAAATATTAAGGTCAATATTAATAAGTTTAAAATTATCACCATACTTAAATTGAATGTTTTTTAACTCAATCATTATTTAATTATATAAAAAATAACTTTTTTTTTCAATTATATTTTGAATTAATAGTAAATTATGATAAAATAAAAAAACTTTTACATGGGAGAAATATTATGGAAAATGCAAAAGAAATATTATTAAAACAACTTCAAATTGTTTTTGATTGCGATGAAGACGACGCAAAAAAAATTTTATCAGGAAAATACAATCCATTAGTTTTTGATAAAGTATTAGGCGAAGGGAAATTAGAGCTTTTAAGAGCAAGAGTAGAATTTTTTTCAAAAACAGAAAAACAGGCCAATGAAGAAAAAGATCCGGATCTAAAACCTATTATCTTGGGAATTGGAATTGAACAAATACAAAAAGCAATACAGGCACTATTTTTCTTTCTACTTAGCTCATATGAACAAAACTTAATTACAAAAAAAGATCTATATGAAAAAGCACACAATTTTCTTGAAACGCTACAAAAAGATAAATTGGAAAGCAAATTAAACGCACAATTAACAGAATATCTTGCAAAATAAAAAATGCTATAACGAATATTCGTTATAGCATTTTTATTTATCTTGTTTCAATCAGACCATAACCGCCTTCACGTCTTTGATAAACAACATTTACAGCCCCGGTGTTCTTATTTTTAAAAATATAAAATGAATTTCCAATCAACTCCATTTCTTCTATAGCTTGTTCAGGAGTAATTGCAACCAAATCATAAACTTTATTCCTTACAATTTGAGGCTTATTAAACACTGGCAACTCGTCCAAAAATTCAAATTCAGGCAACATTTCACCTGCCAAATTCTTTAACGCAGTTGATTTTTTCATTTTATTTACCAGTTTTCCGCTCATTTTCACTAATTGTTTCTCTATCCTAGCAAGACATATATCCAAATTAGCATACATATTATCAGTTTCTACTTCACTTCTAATATATTTCCCCGCAGAAGCCATTGTAATTTCCATTTTAAATCTAGTTTTTTCTTTGTTTGCACTACAAACAACCTTGCAAGAACATTCTTTGTTAAAATATTTTTCTAATTTTTTAACTTTTTTTTCAATCAATTCAGCTAATCGTTCTCTAACAATATAGTTTTTTTGTAATATATCAATCTTCATAATACAACCTCCACAATCTAATGATAGCATTCTTCTAAAAAAAAGTCGAGTAATTAATTGGTCTTTCTTTTAAAAATAAATTTAGTATCAAAATCTACAGTTAGAGCATCACCATCCATAACATTTCCTGACAGCATTTCTTCTGCAAGTTTATCTTCAATCTGTTGTTCAATAACTCTACGAAGAGGTCTTGCACCATAATTCCTATCATAACCCAATTTCACAATTTCATCAATTGCTCTTTTTGTAAAAGACAATAAAATTCCTTTTGGTTGTAACTTTTTATTAAGAGCATCAATCATAATTTTTGCTATCTTTCTAATTTCGTCGTTGCTCAAATGTTCAAATACAACAACAGCATCAATTCTATTCAGAAACTCAGGTTTAAACTTTCTTTTTAGTGCATCTAATAATTTTTCACGCATATTTTTGTTTTCTTCTTCGATATCACCAAACCCAAGTTTGTTTTGCGAAGCAATTTCTGCAACTCCAACATTACTAGTTAAAATAATAATTGTATTTTTGAAACTAACAGTTGTTCCTTGTGAATCGGTCAATCTACCCTCATCAAGCATTTGCAACAATATATTAAATACATCAGGATGTGCCTTTTCAATTTCATCAAAAAGCACTACAGAATATGGTTTTCTTTGAACTTGTTTGGTTAATTGACCGCCATCATCATGCCCAATATATCCAGGAGGCGCTCCAATGAGTTTTGCTACTGAATGAGGCTCCATAAATTCACTCATATCCAATCTTATTATGTTGTTTTCATCATCAAACATGGCTTCGGCTATTGCCTTAGTTAGTTCAGTTTTTCCAACTCCAGTAGGGCCCAGAAATATAAAGGTTCCAATTGGTCTCTTTGGATCTTTTAATCCAGCCCTTGCACGCCTAATAGCCCTAGAAACTATGCCAACAGCCTCATCTTGACCAATAACGCGTTTGTGCAACTCATCTTCAAGTTTAATTAATCTTTCACGTTCTGTTTCAGTCAACTTTGATACAGGAATGCCTGTCCAACGGCTAACAACATTAGCTACATCTTCAGCCACAATGGTAGGATACTCTCTCACTGCAGACTCCGAAGCTTCCTTAATTTCTTTTATTTTTCCTCTAATTTCATTTGCTTTATTATAAAACTCTTCAGCTTTTCTATAATCATTAGATCGCAGAGCTTCTTCACGCTGTTGTTCCGCCTTTCTCAAAGAAGTCTCCAATTCTTTAAAATCTTTTGGGGCAACAGCTCTTGCAACTTTAGCACGGCTAGCGGCTTCATCCATAAGATCAATGGCCTTATCCGGCAAAAATCTATCCATAATATATCTTACTGACAAATTAACGGCAGCCTCAAGAGCATCGTCAGAAATCTTGACCTTATGAAAAGCTTCATAACTATCTCGTAATCCTTTTAATATCAACAAAGTATCCTCTTCGCTTGGTTGATTTACCATAATTGGCTGAAATCTTCGTTCAAGAGCTCTATCCTTTTCAATAAATTTTCTATATTCTTCTGTTGTCGTCGCTCCAATGGTTTGCAATTCACCTCTTGCCAAGTATGGTTTTAACATATCAGCTGGAGAAACTTCGCCATCTTTACTACCAGCTTGTGCAAGCATATGTATTTCATCAATAAAAACAATAATATTTTTACTTGAAATAATAGTTTCAATTGCTTTTTTTAGTTTTTCTTCCATGCTGCCCCTATATTTTGTGCCAGCCATAAGAGAACCAATTTCAAATGAAAATATGGTTTTATTTTGCAAAAGTTCTGGGACATTCCCCTTAACAATCGCTTGAGCTAAACCTTCGACCACCGCGCTTTTTCCAACTCCAGCTTCACCAATTAACACAGGATTATTTTTTGTTTTCCTACATAATATTTCAATAATTCTATTTGTTTCTTGCTCTCTACCAATAATAGGATCCATTTTCCCTGCTCTGGCTCTTGCTGTCATATCAATTCCAAGATCTCTTAAAACCTCAGGTAATCCAGCATTAATATCTGCTTGCATCTTGGTATTATTTTTTCTACCAACTTCATAATTATTAATTCTTTCTCCACTTCCCATTGGCATTTGCATAGTTGTTGTATTCCCATTGCCAAAACCAAAGAAATTTCTAAACATCGAACCAAATCCCAAATCATCAAAAGGATCCTCAAAATTAATTTCGGACACAGCAGAAGACAAAGATTGTCCTTGAAGAACTTTCGCTGTAGTTGAAATAACTTCTTCAATATCCACTCTAAAAACCTTAGCCAACATTAAGTAAGCTTTGCATGAAGAATCGGACAAAATAGCATATAAAATATGTTCAGACAAAAGAAAATCGCTACCCATCTCATAAGCTATTTGTTTAGCCATCCTAATACAATTTTTTGCACTAGGTGAATAATCTAATTCAATTTCCGAAATTGGCGTTTTAGTACCTGGATTTGTTCTAGTAATTTCTTGCGCAATATCATCACTAGTAACGCCATATGTATTCAAAATTTTACTCGCCAAAGATGCAGATGCATTAGCAAGGCCAAATAGGATATGCTCTGTGCCTATTTCCTGTTCTCCCAGCCTATAAGCCAACGAACCAGCATCTGCTAATGCTTTCCTAACATTATCTGTCATAGAAGCTTCAAACATAAAAAACCCTCCCTAAATTCTATTTTGTTTTAACATTTGTCCAACGTAATCGGCCCGAAAAATATTTTCTTTAATACCAACTAATGTATGTCCTGCAATTTTTGCCAAACCAGCAGGTTTACATACAAGGAATAATTTATCAATTAAATAATCATCTTTAAACCTTAATAGTCCCAAAACAACCCCTAACTTAACTTGAGACAACATTTGATTAAATTCATCAACATTTAATGAAAATGCTCCAACTAACACAGCATAAGCTCTATAAATCATATCCTTAATTGCAACATCATTATCTTGAGACAATTTTTTTCTTTCTTCTTTTTCCATTTCTGCAATACGCCTAACTGAATCATTCAATTTTTGAATAATTTCTCTTTCGCTAATCCCCAAAGAACTAGCATTGGAAACCTGAAATAAATATCCATCTTCATCAGAGCCCTCACCTTTTTCTCCTCTAAAAGTTAGACCAAGTTTTTTCAAACTATCCTTTAACATATCAATTTTCCCAGATAAAGAAAGAGCAGGCAAAAACATCATAACAGAAGCTCTCAACCCCGTGCCAACATTCGAGATACATGATGTTAAAAAACCTAAATTGGGGTCAAAAGCAAATCCTAGTTTTTCGTCTAATTTATTGTCAATAGACTCTAAAATTGAATAAGCCTGTTCTAAATTTAACCCATTTAATATGCATTGTTCACGAATGTGGTCTTCTTCATTTATCATAACCGAAATAGTCTCGTCGCTCGACAAAACAACGCCAGAAATATTAGCATTTTCTATTAATTTATTAGAAATTAAATGCTTTTCAAACATAATATTCACATCATCGTTACTTAAAGAATTTAACTGAAAAATTTTTTGCTTAAATAATCCATCAATAGCATTAGCCACTTTACAAAAAATTCTATAACCATCATCACTAGATAACATATGCGGAAACTTTTCGTTTGCCAAATTTCTAGCGAATCTAATTCTTGATGAAATAACTATTGAATTATTTTTTTGCACTTTTAACTCCTAAAATTTCTTTTTTTAGTCCAGCAACTTCTTTTAAATCTCCTTGCTCAAGCGCTGCTCTCATTTTTAACATCAAAGCATCTAACCTAGTTTTAGACCATACTCTACTTGGCGACGTCTTTCCCAAATGTTTTACTTTGCCATGCCATTTTTCTGCTACATTAACTATACTATCAAAAACATAATAGCAATCGGGGCAACCAACAAAACCAGTATCTAAAAACGCATCTTCAGTTGTTCCACATGTTGGACATTTTTTCTTCGTTGATGAACGCTCAAATAAAACGCGCTCATAAGCCTCACCATTTTTTTCTGACTCTATCAATCCTAATTTTTGCGCACAAATTTTACATAAGCATAGAGGTTTTTTCTCACCACATACAATCATCTCAAAAACCATAGAACTGGGTCTTTGTCCGCAATTTTGACATAATTTAATCATTGATCATTTCCTTTTAATAAAAACAATAATATTCTTTTAAAACATTTAGCCCTAACAGCTTCACGCAAATTTATTGGCATTTCCAACGCAGCTTCAGAAAGCGCCACTTGTAAAATTTCTTTTTCGTGATTTGTAATCAAATTTTCATTTTGTAAATTTTCTAGCATATGAGTCATTCTTTTAAAAGACAACTCGCCACCAACACTTTCAACAATCGCATTTTCTGCATCATCTTTAAATGGCACGCGAATTATTTTAACAAAACCTCCACCACCTCTCTGGCTTTCAATTAAGTATCCTCTATCTATAGTAAACCTAGTGTCTAAAACATAATTAATTTGACTAGGCGCACAAGAAAAGAACGAGGCCAACTCATTTCTGGATATATCAACTTCGTTTTCATCTCCCAATGTTTTTAATAAAAATTGTTCAATAATATCCGACAATTTTGCCATAAATCCTCCAAGGTCAGACAAAGTCAAAACTCACATTATGAGAATAACATTAAAACATTACTTTGTCAACTATTTTAAAAAATTATTTTCCAGTTGAGCCAAACCCACCAATTCCTCTTTTTGATTTGTGTTTAATGACAAAAGATTCCACTATATTAACTTTTTGTAATTTTGAAACTACTAATTGAGCAATTCTATCCCCAATATTTATCTTATAATCAACATCGGAAAAATTAGCCAACACAACTTTTAATTCTCCCTGATACCCGCAATCAATGGTTCCCACTCCATTTAAAACAAACACTCCATGTTTTGCGGCAAGTCCACTTCTAGATCTAACTTGTATTTCAAATCCTTTTGGTATTATCGCAACTAGACCAGTAGAAATAGTTAAAAAGCTTCTAGCTTTTATAATCGCATCTTCCACGCTGCAAACATCAATCCCAGCATCTGTTGCATGAGCAAACGAGGGCATGACCGCTTTTTCATTTATTTTTAAAAATTTTATAATCATAACTTCCCTCCTTGTTTGATAATATCATAATACAAAAACATCTGCAACAAAACAAAATAAAGATAACTCAAATATTTGACAATCATTTCTACACTTGTTATAATCAAATTCACAAGCGGGGATGGCGGAACTGGCAGACGCGCAAGTTTGAGGGGCTTGTGGTAGCAATACCGTTCGGGTTCAAGTCCCGTTCCTCGCACCAATTAAAACTATCCACAATTACAATTGCTTGTAAGATGTGTTTCAAAAATTTTAAGTTTATTAAAAAATATCTAATTTTTTATATTTTTAAAAACAAGTTGACAAATCACATAAAACTATTACATCATTAATTAAATAATCTGAATAAGAATGATTATGAAAATTATTAAAGATGTAAAAATAAAAACAAAAATTTGTACAGTATGCAACAACTATACCGGTTGTGGAAGCGATTCCGACAATCCATGTTCTGGGTCTATAACAGGTTAATACTTATTTAGAAAATTGAGAATTCATTCTCAATTTTTTATAAAGAAATAAAAGAATTTATAATTTAATCTAATTTTATTAATATCCTCACATATATTATCAACTGCTCACAATTTCTTACTATAATATTTTTCAAGCTTTAAAACTCTATTAACATAATTTTTTGTTTCAGTAAA
>CALVJV010000044.1 GCA_944332395.1 uncultured Clostridia bacterium
TTATACCATATCTTACAAACATTATAAATAAATTATTAAAATCTTATAATTAACCTTTTAATATATATGATATAAGACTCTTAACAGTTTTTATATTGCCATTATGTTTTATAGTCTTTAGCGTTTCGGTATGACTACCTTTTGAAGTATCATTTAATTCTTCTTGTTTTTGAACAAGCTTAGCCACATGATCGCATTTGTCTTTTAAATCTTTCAAATTATTAAAATCTAGCTCATTTGGAACTTTACCTTCAAATCCAAGCTCAGCAATTGACGGAAAGTATTCAGAATGCTTTGCAAAAGGAGGAAGAGTTCTTTGAGCTAAATACAATGCATATGTATAATCTTCAAATGCATCTTTTGTTTCTGCATTATAATATTTTTTAAAATAAGTCTTGAACGGCTTATATTCAGAACGAATAGCATTTTTATCATCTTTTAATTTATAGCATAAATCTTCAATGTCTTTTAATTTTTCAACATCAGTACCAAGAATTTGTATTTCTCCGGAATAACCATCAAAAACCCCTTTATAACAAGAAAATAAAGGACTAGATAAATCGACATTAATATGAATTGCAATATATCCAGACTTAGATTTATTTCTTATTAACTGGGTATCAGCAGCTTTGGCAAGATTACGCAACTGAGAATCAGTAGCATAAGCATAATCAGAAATTTCTTTGCCCTGTGGAAGCTTTTTGGGATCAGGCAAGTTATTTTCTATAGACGTAATCTTTAAAAGTCCATCATCTACTGCTTGTTTAAGTGCAGAAAGAACCAAACCAGTATATTCTGGATCCGACTCTTTCATTGTAATTCTTGCACCTACAATATCATTAGCATAATGCTTTACACCTTTTATCGATGTTGGTTCAATATACGCAGCACCTTCCGTATGTGAAGATTTTGGTACTTCTTCAAGAGAATCTACAATTTGTGAAAATATCTGCTTTTGTTTATCATCAGAAAAATCTCTAAAATTTAAATAATTTTTATCTTGAAAATCTGACGCTATGGTTGAAACATAGTATGAAATAAACTCATAAGGGGGAACTTTACTTGCTATTAGCTTTTTTGCTTCTTGTATAATAAAATTTTTAGAAATACCATCTTTTAGTTCAAAATATTTCATAAATTCATCAATAAGATGACATGAAAACTCATCAGCTTCGGTACTATATACCTTCGAATATTTTGATACAACCTTTTCTCTAATACTTGTAGACTTTTTTATTCGTGTTGAATATTCAAGTATAGGAAAATCTTTCGGATTAGATTCTGAGTTGACCTGAGTCAAAGGCTTTAAATATTTATCTAAAATTGATTCCAAGTAAAATCTAGCAGGCTCAGCATTTACTTCAACTTGCCTACAAGTTCTTTCAGCTGGCGCATCAACCATACTTTCTGCAATTAATTTTCCCTGTCCTGAAAAAGAAACAGTATCCTTCTGCAATGGTGCTAAATTTGGATATTTTGAAATATACTGTCTATTTTTCTTAACAGTATTTGGACATAAAAATTGGAATTTATTTATATTTATTAACATACTAAACCCAAGATTATAAAAACCGTAAATATTTTTTTATTTACTATAACATTAAAATATTTACAGAATTTAAAATTTATTTTACTATTTTCTGCAAACCTTCAGGTCTATCAATATTTCTATTTAAAAAAGAGGCTGTTTCAAAAGATAACAATTGAAAAATGACTAATGCAGAAAACAAAAAATCAATATCTGCAGACGACTGAGTAGAAATTATGCTATTAAAAGCAAAATTTGATAAGGGTAATGCTGAAATAATTAAAGAATCAGTCCTATAATCTTTATTTATCTTATTTAAAACATCTAATGTAAATTGAACATTGTGATTATTAACAACGGAAATAACTGCACATTTTTTATTTAAAATAGCAATATGACCATGTAAAAATTCACCTGTAGGATATGCAGTAGTGTTCACAAATGATGTTTCTTTTATTTTCAATGCACCTTCTTTTGCAAGAGGATAAAACATTCCAGAGGCAAGAATTGCAGCATTATCATAACTAGCAAGAATTTTGGAATATTTTTTTATTTCATCTCTTTTATAAAAAGTCTCTTTTATATACTCAGGGACAGATAATAATTCCTCAACAAATGAACGAACAGGCAGTTCCTTTTGATGCATAATTTTAGCTGCAATAAGAAATAAACAGTATAACTGTGCACACATAGCCTTTGTTGAGGCAATAGACTTTTCAAGTCCAGCATATGTGAGAATTTTATACTTTGTATTATTATATAAAGTCGAATTTTTTGTATTTGTAACAGAAAGAGTTTTATCTGTTTTTATTTTTATTTTTTCTAAAGATTTATTTGTATCAGCAGTTTCTCCTGACTGAGATATAAAAATGTATAGAGTAGAACTATCAACATCAAAACTTTCTGCCAAAGAGACCTCACTTGCATAATATGACTGAGCTTCACAATGAACTTTTTCTCTTAAAAAATTTGCTACAATTGTTGCGCTGTGATACGATGAACCACTTGCAATAAGCGCTATTTTAGTAATATTTTCTGGTACATCAATGTTAATTGAATAATCTTTTTTGACATATTTTCTAATTAATTCAAAGATAACATCTGCCTGTTGCAATATTTCCTTTTCCATACTTGATTTTTTTACAGAAAAAATTTTATTAATAATTTTTTTTAAAATATTCATTACATATCTTTCCAAATTGAATATCACTAATAAAACTTACGATTATATCCTTTAAGAACATTTTTAGGAGAAATCAGACCAATATTAAAGAGTAGTTTCGTTTGAGCTTTATTATATTCTATCATATTTTTTATTAAATTTATATTTGCCTTTACTTTTAAATTTTGAGAGGAAATAACATCAATAAAAGTTGCCTCACCAGCTTTCATATTTGCAAGTGAAAGATCGACACTCACATCAGCTGTTTCAACCTCTACTTTTGAAGCTTCTATTTTTTTGATAGCATTTAAAGAATCATAGTAGGAATTTAAAATATCTTCTTTTACTTTTCTTTTCAAATTTATAAGTTCTAATTTTTTTTGTTTTACAACTGCAGAATCTGCTTTTATTTGAGTAATAGTTCCTAATAACATGTTTTTACCAAGAGATGCTCTAACATCTAATGTTATTCTGTTGTTTGGATACATGCCTGCTCTCTTTGTACCTACATAACCATTCTGATATGACATTGTAACAGAAGGGATTATGTCTGTATAATTGGCGCTACGTTGTGCTCTATATGCGTTAATTTCATATTCTTTTGATTTTATATCTTCTCTAGCCTCAAGTGCAAATTTATATAAATCTTCTATATCTATATTAGGATCAATAAGTTCCCTACTATCAACTTCAAATTCAAAAGGATAAAGAGCAGTTAAAACATCTATACCTAAAATATTGGCCAAATTAGCTTGTGAAAGTCGTAAAGAATTAATAGTCGTTGTATATTCTAATTGGGCGCCAGCAAGTTCAGCCTGTGCTCTTTTCACGTCATATAAAGTACCTAATCCAGCATCAAACCTTGCTTGTGTATATTTTAATTGTTCAAGTCTATCATAAAGATTTACTTTTTGAACTTCCATCTCCATCTTTATTCCCAATAAATCATAATAAGCCAATACCGTATTAAGTAATATTTCATCTTTTGTAAATTCCAAAGAATATGAGGATGATTTTAATAAATTTTTTGTCTGTGCTAAATAAAAGAAATATTTACCTTGATTAACAGTTGACCACTCAACACCAAATATGCTTTGTATTGGAACTTCATGAACTGTAGTTGCAAGTATACCACCAACTAAAAAGCTCCCACCAAGATTACTTATGTTAAAATCATAATAAACATCAGGAAGTAGCTGAAAATACGCATTCTTATTAAGCCAATATGACTCAAGTTTGTTTGCATCACTAATTTTTATATCATAATTTCTTTCTAAAGCAATTTTTATACATTCCTCTAAATCTGTATATATTAACGGAGCTTTTAATTCTTGCGATATTTCCTTGTCTAAAATCATTTGCTTTTCAATATCGGAAATAGAAGCTTCACCTTTTATAATCTGAGAAAATGACTTATAACTTTGATTTTCACTACATTTTGTGTATGACTCAATATATTCAGCAACGTTTGAATAAGCAGAAAGTTGAAAAATAAATAAAAATAATATAGAAAACAAAATCCTCATAAAAAGATTATGTTTCATTTTTATGAAAAATTATCTTAGTCTATATTCCAGTACAATATGGCTATTTATTTTCCATTTTCTTAACACGAACTTGGATATCTTCAATAAGTTTTCTGTTTATTGCTAATAAATCAGATAAAACACCAAATATTATGATCTGAATACCTGTAATTACTAATATTGAAGAAATAATTAAGGATTGTATATGCCCATTGCCGTGGTCTAAAAAGTAAAGAAATAAGAATCTGGAAAGTAAAATCAAACCAACAAAAGAAATAAAAGAACCAATTGCAGCAAAAAATCTAAATGGTCTATATATAATAAACATTCTTAAAATTGTAAATGAATTTTTTTGAACATAAGTAAAAATATTTTTTACAAGCCTTGATTTTCTATAACAAGAATTAACTCTGATTGGTACGGATAAAATGTGCAGACCTTTTATTTTAGACTGAATAACAGTTTCAATTGTATATGTATAATTATCAAAAACATTAATAGACAATGCCGCATCTCTTGAAAATGCTCTAAAGCCACTTGGTGCATCTTCTGTTGCAGTTGAACTTAACAACCTAACTACTTTAGAGCCCAAAAATTGCAAAATCTTTTTAAATAGTGAAAACTCTTTTATTTGTCTAATAGGTCTAGTGCCAATAACTATATCAGCTTTTTTTTCAAGAATAGGCCTAACTAGTTTTTCAATATCATCAGCACAATATTGGTTATCAGCATCAGTATTTACAATTATATCTGCACCCTCTGCAATAGCTTTCTGAATACCAGCCAAAAATGTTTTTGCTAATCCCCTATGATGAGTTGAAGTTACAATATGTTCTACACCATAAGATTTTGCAATTTCAATTGTTCTATCCGTACTACCATCATCAGATATCAAAACTTCAATTTTATCAATGCCATCAATATTTTTAGGCAACTGCGATAATGTCACAGGCAAAGCAACTTCTTCATTATAACAAGGTATTTGAATTATTAATTTCATACGCACCAAACAGATATATGATAAAATTATGTTATTACTATACATGAAACATAAAATAAAAATGAAAAACAATACTTTTTTTAAACTATTTATTATATTTTTAATAGCTTTTTTATTACGTCTTTGGTTTATCGATAAGCCGGAAGGACTTTGGAACGATGAATATGTCAGTTGGTTTATTGCTTCAAAAAAGAGCTTTTCTGATTTTATTACAGAAATGTTTCGAAATTGCCACGCACCTTTTTATTATATCTATTTGAAATTTTGGATGTATATATTCTCAGATAGCGATATTTCTTTAAGAATTTCATCTGTAATTCCATCTTTAATGACAATTGTAACAATGTATCTTATCGGAAAAGAAGCTAAAAATAAAAATTTAGGATTGTTATGCGCCTTTCTAACTGCAATTAGTTCATTCAACATTTATTTTGCTCAAGAAGTAAGACTTTATAGTTTACTTATGTTTTTTAGTGCATTATCTTTACTATTTTTTATAAAACTGGAGAAGAACCAAACAGCAACAAATTTTATTATATTTTTCTCAATAAATGCACTTATATCTGCAACACATACACTTGGAATTATATTTTCTATAATTAATATTTCAGCACTATTTATTATTTTGTATAAAGAAAATAAATTTTTCAAAGAAAAAACAAAGGATGTAATTAAATTAATAAAATATCTTTCACCGTTTGTTATTGTTATTTTGATAATTCTTCCATTTTTATTCACAGTTGCATTTTCAAATTCTCTATCTCAATTTTGGTCTAATTTTTCATTTTCAAAAATTTTATTCTGTATCATAGATTATTTTTCACCAATACAAACAAATATAATAAATGTACCTGATACAATATATGCATATATTTTAACAAATAATAAAATTAACTATGTATTTATTATGTTTGCCCTTGTTCCTTCTATAATAGCGCTAATAAGCATATATAGAGGACTAAAAGAAAATATCTCTGCAATTAATTATTATTTTGCATCTGCATTAATATTCTCTTTCTCATTAATAATTCTATCTATTATAGGGAAAATTATACTTATAACAAAATACAGTTGTGAAATATATCCCATATTAATTTTGACATTTGCACTTGGTTTAAGTTCATTCAAAAAAGAGTCTATAAAAATAATCTTAACATCAATATTTATATTCTTAAACATATTTTATTTAATAACATCAACTGATTCAGCCCCCAAAAGAACAAGAAGTGAAGGCCATTTAGCTGTAGTTAAATTATTAGAAAACTCTCGACTGAAGAACAATGATATTGTCTTACTAACATATTATGATAAAGACAAATTTGAAAGATATCTAAATGCGAATACAAAGTATAATTTCTACTCAATTAATAAATTTAATTTTAATTATTTTATGTATAACAATAATAATTATTTCGAAACAATTAATAAAGGAAAAACTATATACCGAAATTATTTTAAAGAGTTTCCCAATAAAGTTATTTTAAAATATGTAAAAGACAACTTTAGTTCTAAAATGAAAAAAGGTGACCGAATTGGTATAATTTTCTTAAATACTGTATCCTTTTTGTCAAATGATAAAATACAATCAGTAATTAACGATAATAAGGAATATGATAGGACTCCGTTCATATTTCTTTCTTTTTCTGCACTAAGAAATAGTCTTTTGTATTCGTTCAAAGACGAATATAGAATAGACAGCATAACACAATCAGGAGATTGGACTTTATTTGTCTTCGAGAAAATCTAAAAATATTCATCAAATTAGCGTTATCAGTTAATTTCTTTGATGTTAAGCTAGCATAATTTATCCAAGTTCAATTTATAAATAGATTATTTTGACTTGAAATCAAAGACTTTTTAAATATAAATTAACAAAAATTAATTTTGAATTAAAATTAAAATATTTATGATAGTATATATTCAGATGCTACATTTAATCTCAATTTTTCAATTTGAAGAGGGATGAAAAGCAAATATAATGAACAAATGTACACAAAAAAAAGCTATAAATATCATAAATTCTTTTAATCATATTGTCAATAAACGCGGGGTTAAGAATAGTAGATGTATGACACCAAAAGACATCCGCATATTTTAACTATAAAAAAGAACAAACAAAAGATTATATTGAATTAAAAGATTTAAATTTTGCAACAATGTATCAAGAGGAAATAAGTTTGAAATCATCAATTAATAAAACAAAGCCATAAAGAAAAAAGACTACATTTAAAGAAAGGATGTTTTAACTTGTATTCAAAAATAATTGCACATAGAGGTTATTGGTTAAAAGAAGAAGAGAAAAATGCTGAAACTGCTTTTAAAAGAGCATTTGATAATAATTTTGGCATAGAAACGGATTTAAGAGATTATAAAGGAGAAATAGTAATATCACATAATATGCCTTGCGGTAATGAGTTGTCTTTCGAAGAATTACTAAAAATATTAGACGGAAGAAATTTAACATTGGCATTAAATATAAAGGCAGATGGACTAGCGGATGAAATAAAACGCTTACTCGAAAAGTATAATCACGAAAATTATTTTACTTTTGATATGAGCATACCAGAAATGGTCTATCAGCATAAATTAGGTTTAAAGATTTTCACGGGTAAAAGCGATATTATTAAAAATCCAATAATGCTAGATGAAGCACAAGGTATTTGGTTAGATTGTTTTAATTCTGATTGGTTTGGCGAAATTGATATCATTGACATTTTAAAACAAAACAAACAAGTTTGTATTGTATCACCGGATTTGCACAAACGTGCACATAAAAATATTTGGGAAAGATATAAAAACATAAAAGAAATAATGATTTGCACTGATTATCCAATGGAAGCTAAGGAGTTTTTCGATGAGTAAAATAAAAGCTGTAATATTTGATATGGATGGAGTTCTAATAGATGCAAAAGATTGGCACTATGAAGCATTAAATCAAGCATTAGAACTATTTGGATTTAAAATTTCAAGATATGATCACCTTGTTACTTTTGATGGACTACCAACAAAGAAAAAATTAGAAATGCTTTCAATTGAAAAAGGTTTACCCAAAGGATTACATAAGTTTATCAATGAAATAAAGCAAAAATATACAATGGAACACGTATATATGAAGTGCAAACCTTTGTTTTGCCATCAGTATGCATTATCAAAATTAAAATCAGAAGGTTATGGTCTTGCATTAGCTTCAAATTCAGTAAGAGTAACAATTGATATGATGATGGAAAAAGCTGACTTACAAAAATATCTTGATTTTACATTATCAAATCAAGATGTAACAAAGTCAAAACCCGATCCAGAAATATATATAAAAGCAATTAGCAGATTCGGTTTAAAACCTGAAGAATGCTTAATAGTTGAAGACAATCAAAACGGAATTAAGGCAGCACTTGCCAGTGGAGCAAATCTTTTAAAAGTAGACACCGTAAATGACGTAACATATCAAAATATTAAAAATCGTATTAGAGAAATTGAAAGCGGAGATATTTCTTTTGAAGGAAAAATTTTAAGTATTGGGGGTGCCAAATAATGAATATATTAATTTTAATGGCAGGTTCAGAAAAAGACTTTAGCGAAAAAGGTTATCCAAAGTATTTAATAGAAATACAGAATAAACCAATGATACAAAGGACAATTGAATTATTAGAAACATTTAGTGAAAATATAACTTGCATTATTAGAAAAGAGGATCAAGAAAAGTATTTTCTGGGCGATACCCTAAAAATTCTTTGTCCTAAATGTAAAATTATTGAGGTTGCAGGAGATACAAAAGGTGCTGTATGTTCTGCCTTATTTGCAATAGATGAAATAAACAATAGTGAAGAACTTTTATTGATAAATGGCAGCCAATTAATAAAAACAAGTATTGCCCCAGCTATAGAGGATTTTAGAAAAAGGAATCTTGACGGCGGTATTGTAACGATTAATGCTGTTCATCCAAAGTATAGTTCTGTATTATTAGATGAAAATAATCTTGTTATACAGACAAGCGAAAAGCGTCCGATTTCCAATATAGCTTCAACAGGTTGCTGCTATTATAAAAAAGGTTCTGATTTTATTTCTGCTGCTTTTTCAGTTATAGAAAAAGATGTTAATACACAAGGTCAATATTACATCAGCTCAACATTTAATGAAATGATTTTAAATAATAAGAAAATTGGAATTTTTGAAATTCCCAAAAAAGATTATATAACTTTTTCAAACTATCAAATGTATGAAAATTACTTGGCACACAGGAAAGGGTAAAAAAGAGGATTAAAAATGATTAATATTGTAATACCTATGGCAGGAGCGGGTTCAAGATTTGCAAAAGCAGGATATAAAAAACCAAAACCATTTATAGATGTGTTGGGTAAACCTATGATTTGTCACGTACTTGATAATTTAAATATGCAAAATGCAAAGTTTATCTTGCTTGCAAGAAAAGAACACTATAATAATGAGCAAGAGACTGTTAATTGGATTAAAAATAATTACAATGTAGAATTTGTTTTAATAGATAAATTAACAGAGGGTGCAGCGTGCACTGTATTACATGCACATAGATTAATAAACAACGATACCCCTATGTTGATAGCAAACTCAGATCAAATTGTCGATATGGATATTGCTGATTATATTAGTGATTCAGACAATAGAAATCTTGATGGTTCAGTTCTTTGTTTTGAAGATTCAGATTCTAAATGGTCTTATGCAAAATTAGATGAAAATAAATTAATTACAATGATTAGAGAAAAAGAAGTAATTTCAGAACATGCAACAGTTGGAATTTATTATTTCAAAAAAGGTTCTGACTTTGTTGAAAATGC
>CALVJV010000045.1 GCA_944332395.1 uncultured Clostridia bacterium
GATCTAAACTTAATCAAATGGAAAAAACTGGAGAATTTGATTTATTAACTAAAAAAGAAGTTCAAAAATTAAAAAGTGAACGTGATAAGCTTGAGGCGGATTTGGGCGGAATTAGAGATATGAGAACTTTGCCGGGAGTTTTATTTGTTGTTGATCCTCATAAAGAATATATTGCTGTAAAAGAAGCTCGTGCTTTAAATATTCCAATTGTTGGATTAGTTGATACAAATTGCGATCCAGATGATGCAGATTACGTTATACCTGGTAATGATGATGCTATAAGAGCTGTAAAGTTGATTGCTGGAGCAATTGCCGATGCGGTTATTGAAGCAAGAGAGGGTGAAGAGGGATTACGCAAGCGCAAAGAAGCAGAAGCTGCTTTAGCTGATGATAATCAAGAATCTGTAAATGAAGAACAAATTAGTATTGATGAATTAAAAATTGAAGAATAAATGTAAGGAGATTATAAAAAATGTTTACTGCAAAGGATGTTATGTTGCTTCGGGAAAAGACTGGAGTGGGTATGATGGATTGTAAGAAAGCTTTAACAGAAACTAATGGGAATATGGAAAAAGCTATTGAATATTTACGCGAAAAAGGTATGGCTGCAGCTGCAAAAAAATCTGGAAGAATTGCTGCAGAAGGTGTTGTTCAATCATATATCCATATGGGCGGAAAAGTTGGTGTTTTGCTTGAGGTAAATTGTGAATCGGATTTTGTTGCAAAAAGTGAAAATTTTTTAAATCTTGTTCATGATATTGCTATGCATATTGCAGCGGCAAAACCTGAAGTTGTCAAAGTTGAAGATGTAGATGCATCTGTATTAGAAAAAGAAAAAGAAATTTTAAGAGCTCAAGCATTAAATGAAGGTAAACCTGAAAAAATTGTTGATAAAATGGTAGAGGGACGTATTAAAAAATATTATCAAGATGTTGTTTTGATGGAACAAACTTTTGTTAAAAATCCTGATCAAACCATTACTCAGTTAATAAACGAAGCTGTTCTCAAAATTGGAGAAAAAATAACCATAAGACGATTTGTTAGATATGAGATGGGTGAAGGCCTAGAAAAAAGAAAAGACAACTTTGCAGAAGAAGTGGCTGCTCAAACAAAAAAAGCTTAATCGTGAGTTTTGTATATTGACAAATTTGAATATATATAATATAATTTGTCGAGAGGTATAATATATGAACGATTTACAAGTTTATTTGTTAGGCGATGCTTTAGATTATCAAAAAGACAAACTTTTAGAATTTGTTGAAGTTTTAAGAGGAAAAAAATCTATTACTTATTATTTGGGTAAATATGGCTTAACCGGACAAGCGTTATATTCGTTGTGCGTTTTGTGTGATTTTGATATTAAAAAAATTGCCTTTGTTTGTGATGTAGTTAATATGCGGGAAACCATATATTCAACAAAAATTAAAGAAATAGTTCTATATTGTAATGAGAATGATTTTGAGTTAGTTGAATGGGCTAATCCACAAATTCAAAAATTGGTAAATTTAAAGCCAATTGAGCGAAGAGCTGATGACGATTGCTATGCTGTTTGTAAATCAATTTACTCCAAATTTGATAAATATATCGAAGAATGTCGTGAAGCTTAAAAGAACCCAACGGGTTCTTTTTTATTTTGCTATTATTTTTGTTTGATTTTTGTCTGTAAATCTATTATATTATTAATTATATGAGGTGATTTATGTACGAGAACGAAAACATAGAGAATGCGTTATTTGAGTTGGAGTGTGAACTTGATAAAGCAAAAACTTATTTTGTTAATGAATTAGCTTTGATAAAAGCAGGAAGGGCTAATCCTAAAATTTTGGATAAAATTAGTGTTGAATACTACGATACTATGACTCCAATAAATCAAATTGCAGGGATCGCTGTTCCAGAAGCAAGAATGATTGTTATATCGCCTTGGGATAAGACTATGATAAAGCCAATTATAAAGGCTATTTTAAATTCAGATATTGGAATTAATCCTACTGATGATGGGAAAGTTATTAGGTTGGTATTTCCTCAGTTGACAGAAGAGCGTAGAAGAGAAATAGTTAAAAGTACAAAGAAATTATTAGAGGAAGCAAAAATAACCGGAAGAAATGCAAGAAGAGATGCCATGGAAGTTTTTAAAAAATTAAAAAAAGATGGTGAGATTTCCGAAGATTTGTTGCCTGTTCTTGAAAAAGATGTTCAAAAACAACTCGATTCGTTTAACGAGTATGTTGATGCTTGCTTTGACCAGAAAGAGAAGGAGATAATGCAAGTTTGATTAATTTCGTTGGTTTGACTGTTGATGATGCGAATGAATTGGCATCCAAGCATAAGTTAGATATTTCTTTTCTTTCTAATTATAGAAAACAAAATTTAAACAATGCGTCATATATTGTTACAAATCAAAAATATATTAATGATAAGTATTATTTAGTTATAGGTGAATTTTTTTTAGGAGATTGTAATGGCTAAAAGAATTTTTGTTGGTATTTTAATTGCACTTGTTGTTTGTGGCGCTATTGCTGCGCGATTTTGGGAAACTATAGTTTTTGATATTTTTGTTTTCTTGCTTTCTTTGTGTTGTGCTTTTGAAATAGTCAAAGAAAATGTAAAAGAAAAACGTAGATTCTTTTTAGTCCCTATTTTGGGTTTTCCTGTGTTGATTTTTATGGCCTATTTTTTTGCATCTAGTGTTGCATGGGCTTTTTTATACCAAGCAGTTGCTGTTTTGATTGTATTTGCTAGTTGTTTATTTGCTGAGATAATGCTTCCTAAAACAAAGATTGGGAAAAAAGAGCTTGAAGAGAATCCTACAATTTATGAGCCTGGTCATCTATTTGAATGTTCTATTAGGACTATTGCATATTGCGTGTATCCATCGATGTTCTTGGGAACATTATATGGAATAAATGCTTTAGGCCTTGAAATGGGGCTTGTTGGGTTGTTACTTGTATTTGGAATTTCGGCAGCTTCGGATACATTTGCATTTTTCTTTGGTGTTTGGCTTAAAGGAACGAGACTTTGCCCAGAAATTTCACCTAAGAAGGGTGTGCCTGGAATGATATTTGGTTTTATTGGTGGGTTAATTGCGTCATGTTTGATTTTTGTATTCTTCAGATTTTCTGGTGTAATTTCCAATCCTATTGAGAATATAAATTTTGCATGGGGTTTTGTGCTGTTTTGTCTATTAGGCTTGATTGGTTCATTCTTAACTCAAATGGGCGATTTGTTTGAATCGGCCTTAAAGAGGAACTTAAAAATTAAGGATTTTGGTAATATTTTCCCAGGACATGGCGGATTTATGGATAGAGTTGATGGCCAGATGTTTAATTCTGTATTTGTGTTAATAATGTTGTTAATTTGTTTTTAAAGTGTTAAAACTATGACTTTAAGTCTAGAATATATTGAGGATATTGAATGATTGCATTGTATATAATTTTAGCGATAGTTGTTTTTTTGGTCCTAATTATGGTTCATGAATTAGGACATTATACTGCGGGTAAATTATTAAAATTTAAAATTAATGAGTTTTCAATTGGGTTTGGGAAGGCTATCTTTTCCAAGACAAATAAAAATACTGGAGAAAAGTTTTCAATTAGAATTTTTCCGCTAGGTGGATATTGTGCCTTTGAAGGTGAAGATGAAGATAATCCAAATCCTGAAGCCTTTAACAATCAAAAGGCATGGAAAAGATTAATAGTCTTGTTTTCGGGTGTATTCTTTAACTTTTTGTTTGGTATTCTTTTTGCTGGCATTTATTTGTTAGTTGCAGGGTATTATGTGCCTAAGATTAATTACGTTTTACCAGATAGCCCCAATGCTATTGTTCTGTTTGCTGGAGATGAAATTGAAAAAGTGAATGGAAAATCAATTGAAGCATACAGAGATTTGTCTGAATTAATTGATAAATATGAGGCAGGAGAACCCATGCTTTTTACAGTAAAACGCGATGGGAAATTAATAGATGTAGAGGTTCAAAAATATTCTCATTCTGATAATTATTACATTAGGAACAAAAATAACATTTCAAAACTCTACATAAAAGAAATTCAAGAGGATAATGTTTCATTTAAAAAGCTAAACTCTGAAGCCGAAGTAATTGAGGCAATTATTAATGCCAATGGTAATTTGGAAAATTTATTTTTTAGCGAAAATGGCCTTGCTTTTACTTCTGATGAAGTTTATAAATTGTTAGATTTGGTTTATTCAAGTAGCGGAACCAACCTGGGTATTTTGTTTGAATATTCAGCTAGAAATTATGGCTTTTTTGAAGCTATGGGAAAAGCTTTTCCATTTTGCTTTAAAATATGTTGGTTGATTTTGTGTGCGCTTGGTGGCTTGTTTGTTGGTAAAACCAAATTAGATGAGTTAGGTGGAACAATTACTGCTATTTCTCAAGTCGCTGAATTTTCACAATTGGGAATAGAAGCATTTTTATATTTAATTCCAGTTCTTTCTATGAATTTGGCTTTGTTTAATTTTTTGCCTATTCCGGCACTTGACGGAGCTAGATTTTTGTTTGTGTTAATAGAAATGATTTTTAGAAAACCAGTTCCAAGAAAAATTGAGGCTTGGATTCATATGATTGGTTTATTTGTTTTACTTGCTCTTGTTGTATTCCTTGACTTTTATCATTTTTTGGCATAAATTAGTATTATGTTTGAAAAACTACTTTACGAACAATTAAATAATAATTACACTTTTTTAAAACTTTTTAGTGCTACTTATAATCGCTCAAAAAAAAGTTTGAAGATTGTTTTGCTTTATCCTAATGGATATGTATTATCGGATGATGATAAAAATAATATAAAAAGTGCTTGTATAGAAATAGTAAAACCATATTGTAATGATATTAAGATATCACTTAAAAAAATTTTTGCAGATTTGGGCGTGTTATCTTCTGACATAAAAGATATGATTATCAAAGACTTTCCATTATTGTCTATATTTTTAGAAAAGGGATTTTCGCTATCTTGTGATGATGATAAAGTAATTGTTTCGGTTCTTGTTGAACAAAATTTGAAAGAATATATTGATCGCAAAAATTTTAAAAAAGCTTTAGAGAATTATTTAAAATTAAAATATCAAATTGAATCAATAGTTCAAGTAGCTTATATAGATAAGTTTGAATTTGAGTCGGATAAAACTGATAATATAGTTATTGATGATTATGATCCTTTTGCTGATAGATTTATAAAAGTATATGATAGACAGAAATTTATTGGAGAGAGTTTTGAGGATAAGCCTCTTTATATAACCGATGTTAAATTTGAAGCAGAAACGATTTGCGTATCTGGGAAAATAAATAATTTTTCAATTAAGAGCTATAAGAATTCGGCAGGGAAGGAACGTTACATTGCGAAATTTCAGTTGATAGATCCTACTGGTGCAATAGATTGTGTTTTTTTTGTTTCAGAATCAAATTTAGCAAAAATTGAGAAATTAGATAACGAAATTGAGATTGTTGTGTTAGGTCAGTCTCGATTAGGAAAGTTTACTAATGATTTTGAAGTTTTAGTAAAAAATATTATGCTTTGTCAGATTGAAAAAAATTTTGTTGAAAAAATAAATTTCAAAAAAGAACCTGCTGATTATAAAGTTGTAATACCAGAGAAATTTGAACATGCAGAACAATTGAGCTTGTTTAGTCATGGGCATAAATATAATGAATATGTTAATAATCATGATTTAGTTGTGTTTGACATTGAAACAACAGGTTTAAATTATATTGATAGTGAGATTATAGAAATAGGAGCAATTAAGGTAAAAAGAGGTGGAGTTATAGCTGAAAAGTTTTCTACATTTGTTAAACCTAGTGGGAAAATTCCTAAAGAAATTACTGAATTGACGGGAATAAAAGATGAAGATGTAGAAAATGCCACAACCTTAAATGACGCGATTGCCGATTTTTACAAGTTTACTAGAAATTCTACCTTGATTGGGCATAATATTAGCTTTGATTATGGATTTATTAATTATTACGGAAGAAAAGTTGGATACGATTTTTCACATAATGAAAAACAAGATACTTATGTTATTTCTTCAAATGCTATTAAGGGGCTAAAAAACTATAAGTTAAAAACAATTGCAGAGTATTTTGGTATAGATTTAAAAAATGCGCATAGGGCATATTTTGACGCTTATGCTACAGCACAAATTTATTTAAAATTAAGTGAAATTGTTTAAAAAATGCTTGTAATATATAAATTAATATGTTATTATTATCTTGATCAGATGTTGTGGCGAACCCAAAAAGGTTCGCCACAATGTGTGTATAATAGTTTTGTATTAGGAGTTGTTTGCTATGAGTGTGGTTTGTGATGTTGTTAAGAAATCTGTTCAGTCAATTATTGAAAAACTTGGTTATAGTCTAATTGATATTGAATATAAGAAAAAAAGCAACGGAATGAATTTGACTATTTTTATTGACAAAAAAGGTGGTGTTTCATTAAATGATTGTGAAATAGTTCATAACGCCATTGACAAGATTCTTGACGAACTAGATCCAACACAAGGCGAGAGCTATTTTTTAAATGTTTCTTCACCCGGCCTGGATAGAAATTTAAACTCTGATGTTTTATTGTCACTTAATATTGGAGAATTTGTTGACATATCTTTATACGAGAAAATCGGAAAGAAGAAAAATTTTGAAAATTGTTTAATTGAAGGATTTGACGACAAAAATATTTATTTGTTATACGAAAATAATAAGATAAATATTGATAGAAAATTAATATCAAAAATAAATAAACATATAGATTTAGGAGGATTACTAAAATGATTAATAAGGACTTTTTTTTAGCACTTGATGAATTAGAAAAAACAAAAAAAATTTCAAAGCAATTCTTTATAAAAACACTTGAAGATGCATTAGTTGCTGCCTATAAAAAGAATTTTGGCGAAGGAAAAGCTGTTGAGGTGAGGCTTATTCCTGAAAGAAATACTATAAGAGTTATTGCTTATAAAACGGTTGTTGATGAGGTTGAAGATTCTGACACTCAAATTTCTTTAGCTGATGCCAAAGGTATAAAGAAGAATGTTAAAATAGGTGATATTATTTCCGAAGAGGTCACTCCAAAAGAATTTGGAAGGATTGCTGCTGGAACAGCAAAACAGGTTGTTACTCAACGGTTGAGAGAGGCTGAAAGAAGTGCGGCATTTAAAGAGTTAGAAGATAAGCTTGAACAATTAGTAACTGGTATTGTTCGTAGAATTGAAAATGGAACAGTTTTTGTTGAATTGTCAACTAGCCAAGTTGAAGGAGTTTTGATGCCAAATGATCAGATTCCAGGAGAAAATTATAAAGTCAATGATCGTATTAAAGTTTATATTAAAAAATTACGAGAAGGTATTAGGGGAGGCACTCAAGCTATTGTTTCAAGAACATGCACAGGCTTTGTTAGAAGGTTGTTTGAAGCTGAAGTGCCAGAAATAGTTGCCGGTTTGGTGTCTATTAAGAGTATTGTTCGTGAAGCTGGATATCGTACAAAAATTGCTGTTAACAATGAGGATAAAACTATTGATGCATTGGGCGCATGTGTTGGAAACAGAGGTGTGCGTGTCAATGCCATAATTGCTGAACTTGGTGGTGAAAAAATTGATATTGTTGAATGGAGCGAAGATCCATTTGAATATATCGCTAGGGCTTTGTCTCCTGCAAAAGTTCTTGAAGTACAGGTTAACGATGAGTTACATAGTTCTTTGGCTATTGTGCCGAATGATAAGTTGTCTTTGGCTATTGGTAAGAGTGGGCAAAATGTTAGACTTGCTTCAAAATTAACCGGCTGGAAAATTGATGTTAAGAGCGAAAGTCAATATGAAGAAATGACAAAAACAGTAAGGAAAATTGATGAAAATAGTAATTCAAGTTATAATGCTCAATCTAACTCTACCAATGATGTTAATTTAGAGGGCCTTTTTGATGATATCTATATTGATGAGGAGGTTTGATGAAAGAAATTTTAAGAACATGTGTATGTTGTAGAAAAAAACAAGATCATAGATTAATGTTTCGAATTGTCAGAAAACCAGAAGGGAATGTTGTTTTTGACAAATCATATAAGGAAAATGGGAGAGGCGCTTATTTATGCAAAAATATTGAATGCATCAATAAAGCTAAAAAGTCTAGAGTCCTTGATCGACAATTAGAATGCAACATTCCAGTTGAAATTTATGATCAATTGTTATTGGAGATAAAATGAGCGTTGATTTAATTATCAAGTATTATAATTTAGCAAAAAAGGCCGGAGCTGTTATTTTTGGGGCTGATAACATACTTTCAAAGCAAAATTTATACCTAATAGTTTTATCAGATGGCCTTTCAAATAATGCAAAAAAAAAGATAATTGATAAGTTTGGAAGTTTAAGATTTGCGAAGATAGTATTTCTTGCTGAAATTGATTTTCGAAGAATCGAAGAAAATAAAAGAATTATGGCTTTTGCTGTGAATAATATTAATTTGGCAAATGCAATGACAAATTGAATTAATGGAGAAAAATATGGCTGATACTCAAAATAACTCAACTGAACAAATTCAAAAAATGCAAGCCCGTTTTAGGTCAGGAGCTTTTTTTGAACTTGTAAAAAAAATTAGGAGTTTAAGAAATGACTTGGACAGGGCTGTTGACTTGTTTAGATCAAAAGTCGTTGATAATAATATACAGGATATTAGTGAAAAGGACATAAAACCTGAACGCAATAATGTAACTAATATTGTCAATAAACCAGATAATTCTAATATCCCTTCAAAAAATAATGCGCAAAATAGAATTAGAACTAGACAGTTTGATTCGAATAACAAAAAGCAATTTAATCAGGACAATAGACAAAACAATCGCTTTGTTTCAAATAAGATGGGTGTTACAGGTCAAAAACAAAAACCTGGCTTAGACTCAAAGGGAGTTGTTCCAATTTTGGAGATCTCTCCAACAAAGAAATCATCAGCTAGAAAAAAAGACAATAACAAAGTTTATGACGATAAAAAAGTTATGAACAAAAAAGCTTTAGTTATGCGCGGTTTTGTTGAAGAAGATAATTACGATGAGGATAAGAGTGTAACTTTGCGCAGATCAAAAAACAAAAAAGAAACCAATACAATTGTTGCTCCAGCAATTGATCACGCAGTGATTACTAAAGAAAATTTAACAGTTAAAGAGCTGGCTGAAAAAATTGGAAAGCCTGTTTCTGAAATTATGAGTAAATTTTTAATTTTAGGTATTATGGTGAATATAAATTCTACCATTGATTTTGCGTCCGCGGAATTAATTGCGAATGAGCTTGGAGTTACGTTGGAACAAAAAATTGAAAAGACTTATGAAGAAAAGCTGGTTGATTTATATGAATCAGACACTAAAGAAGATTTAGTTACTCGTCCTCCAGTTGTAACTGTGATGGGACATGTTGACCATGGAAAAACATCATTACTTGACAGAATTAGGGAAACTAACGTGATAAGTGGCGAAGCTGGTGGTATTACTCAGCATATAGGTGCTTATTCAATTACAATTAATGGTCAAAAAATTACTTTTATTGATACACCTGGACATGCTGCTTTTTCGGCTATGAGAGCAAGAGGTGCTCGTGTTACTGATGTTGCTATTTTGGTTGTTGCTGCAGATGATGGTGTTATGCCACAAACAGTTGAGGCAATTAAACATATAAAAGATGCAAAAGTTCCTATGATTGTCGCAATTAATAAAATTGATAGGCCTGATGCAAATATTCAAAAAATAAAAAGTGATCTATTGGAATATGATGTCGTTTCTTCAGAATGGGGTGGCGATGTTATTATGGTTCCAATTTCTGCAAAAACAGGTGAAGGGATTAATGAACTTTTAGAGATGATTTTGTTTGTTGCTGAGTATCAAAATTTAAAGGCAAATCCTAAAGCTAATGCACATGGTGTGGTTATTGAGGCATTAGTTGATAAGGGAAAAGGACCTGTAGCAACAGTAATAGTTCAAAATGGTACATTATATAAAGGCGACAATATTATTGCTGGAACTTCGACAGGAAAAATTAGAGCTATGATTAACGATAAGGGCAAAGAAGTTAAAGAAGCAGGCCCTTCAATGGCTGTAAAAATTTTGGGGCTGTCTGTTGTTCCTAAAGCTGGTGATAATTTTTATGTTGTTGACGAAAAAATGTCAAAGAAGGTTGCTAATGAACGTAGAAATATTGAAAAATTACAAAAAATTAAAACGGTTGATTTATCTGTCGATGCATTAATGGATCGTATGAAGGAAACAGACTATAAGGTTTATAATGTTATAGTTAAAGGTGATGTTATTGGATCAGTTGAAGCCTTAAAAGAAGCATTGTCTCAGGTTGAAAATGAAGAAGTAAAAGTTAAATGTATTCATGGAGGTGTTGGCGCAGTTAATGAAAATGATATATCTATGGCCCAAGCCGCAAATGCTTTGATTGTTGCATTTAATGTTAAGGTTGATTTTAAAGCAAAAGTCATTGCCGAAAAATATAAAGTAGAAATTAAATTATCTAAAATAATATATGATGTTTTGGATTATGTTAATAAAAAAATTAATTCTATGTTAACTCCTAAGTACAAAGAAGTTGTTTGTGGACATGCCGAAATACGCGTTATCTTTAAAGCAAGTAAAATAGGGTCCATTGCTGGTAGTTATGTTTTAGATGGTAAAATTTTGAGAAATGCAAAAGCTAGGGTTATGAGAAAAAACAAAGAAATATATAATGGCCAAATTGCATCATTACAAAGAGAAAAAGTTGATGCAAAGGAAGTTTCTTCCGGTTTTGAGTGTGGTATTGTTTTGCAATCGTTTAATGATATAGCCGAAGGGGATATTATTGAAGCTTATATTTTAGAACGAATTAATTAACTATAGAGGTGTTTTATGGTTAACAGAGTAGATAGAGTTAATTCAGAAATTCAAAAAATTATTAGCGAAGTCATTTCTGAGGATATAAAAGATCCAGAAATCGATGGAAAGCTCATTTCAGTTGTTGGTGTGAGAACCAGCACTGATTTGGCTTATTCTAAAATTTTTATTAGTATTTTAGATACAGAAGATAATAAACATAAAATTTTTAAAAAATTAAAAAATGCTGAGTCTTTTATTCAAAAATGTGTTGCTGATAAGTTGGATTTAAGAAAATCGCCAGCTATTACACTTGTTTTAGATGATTCTTTGGAAAGAGGAGACAAAATAATAGAAATTATTAAGGGATGGAAAAAATAATGAACATAACTTTGGAACAAATGGCTGAAAAAATATTAAATGCTAAAAATATTGGTGTGTTCGGGCATATTAAAACTGATATTGATTGTATAACTAGTTTGTTGGCTTTTTCATTATTATGCGATTCTTTAAATATAAAAAGCCATCTTTTTATTGATAGTAATTTGCCAGAAAATTCAAAACATTTGCCGTTTATTGAAAGAATCAATAGTTCCGAAATTCAAAAATTTGATACAGTAATTTCCTTAGATACTGGAGCCGCTGAAAGACTTGGAAAATATAAAGATTTGTTTTGTCAACATGGTAATTCATTAAAAATTGATCATCATGAGCCCAATGAATACGCTAAATTTGAGTATTTGGATAGTTCATTGCCGGCAAATTGTCTTATTATTAAAAAGTTACAAGCGTTATTAAAAGTTAAAGATTCTGACCAATTAAATTATCTTTTGTTATCTGGAGTTTTAGCAGATACTGGTTGTTTTAAATATAATTCTACCAATAGTGAGACTTTTAAAATAACCAGTGAGATTATAAAAAATGTAGGATTTGACTATTCTAGTGCAGTTGTTCCATTATTTCAGAGTGTTGACAAAACAAAAAGATTAGTTCAGGCTAGAGCAATGAATAACTCCAGATTTTATGAAAATAACAAAATTGCCGTTATGTTTGTTTCAAACAACGATTTAAAAGATTTGAGAGCTTCTCTAATTCATTCTAGTCAAATGTCATATTTGGCTCAAGAGATTAACACAGTTAAAATTGTAATTTGCGTTACTGAAGGAGAAAAAGGTGTCTTTTCTGTTTCTTATTATTCAAAAGGAGATATTGATATTTCTGAATGTGCAAAAGCCTTTGGTGGTGGAGGGCATAAAGGAGCTGCAGGTTGTAAGGTTTTTGGTTCCGCTAATGTTATAATTCCTAAATTAGTCGATGAAGCAAGAAAAGCTTTGGAAAAGTATGATGAAAAATGAGTTGTTAAATAAGAGTGGATTTTTATGTATTAATAAACCGACTGGTATGACTTCATATGAAATTGTTTCTTTAGCAAAAAAAAAATTGAATATAAGGAAAATTGGTCATTTGGGAACAATAGATAAGGCAGGCGCCGGGGTGTTGCCTCTTGCTGTTGGATTAGCCACAAAATTTTTTGATTACTTTTTATCTAAGGATAAAGTTTATTTAGCATTATTTAAGTTTGGTGCGGAAACAGATACTTTGGATAGTTATGGAACTATAGTTAACAGATCTGATAAATTAGTCACTTTTTCTATGCTAGAAAATTCAAGCAAAAAATTTATTGGAGAGATTATGCAGGTTCCTCCAAAATTTTCAGCAGTAAAAATTTCTGGAAAACGCGCTTCCGATTTAACCCAAAAGGGTATTGATATAAAGTTAAAACCTAGGTTAGTTAAAATATATAATTTTGAAGTTTTAAAAGAAATTAAAGAAAATTTGTTTTTGGTATTAATTCATTGTTCGTCAGGCACATATATACGCAGTATTATGCGTGACATAGCACAAGATTTAGGGACTTTTGGCACGATGGTTGGTATTATTAGAACTAGAAGTGGTCCTTTTTGTTTAGATGACGCAATTCTTATTGATGATATTTCATGGGAGAATTTAATTCCTTTAGAGAATATTGTTGGCAAACAAGAAATTAAAGAAAAATTTAAGGATGTTTTTTAGTATATGATTTTATTTGGACCTAGTGGTCGTGACGAACTAACTAAAAAGATCGACGTGTTAAAAATTCCACAAATTTTGGCAGATTTGGGGCTCTATGCCTTTGAATATGCTTTTACACACGGAGTCAGAATTAATGATGAAAATGCGATTAAGTTTGGTTGCGAATGCAAGAAATATAATGTTTCTTTGTCGGTTCATGCTCCATATTACATATCCTTAACAACAAGTGATCCTATAAAACAAAAAAACAATATTATTTATTTTGAGCAATGTATAAAGAAAATGAAACTGATGGGCGCAAAAGTTTTAGTATTTCATCCTGGGTCTTTGTTTGGACAAACTAGGGAGCATGCTTTTTCTTTATGCAAGAAAAATCTTAAAGAAATCATTATGCATTTAAGAGAAGCAAAACTATTAAATGGTATTTATTTATGTCCCGAGACAATGGGAAAATTAGGGCAAATTGGTACTATTGATGAAATTATTGAACTTTGCAATATTGACAAAAATCTTGTTCCGACATTGGACTTTGGACATATAAATTCTTTTACTGGTGGACAGCTAAAACAAATTGATGATTTTAAGTTGATATTTGACAAAGTCAATACCTTTTTGGAAAAACAAAAAAAAGACAGATTTCATATTCATTTTTCAAAGATTAAATATGGAATAAGAGGGGAAATCAAGCATTTGAAATTTAATGAATTAGGTGAGCCCGATTATCATAAGTTTATATCGGCTTTGAAAAATTATTCTTTTAATGTTAATGTAATTTGTGAGTCGTCAGGATCTCAGATCTCTGATGCTGTTATAATGAAAAATTTATATCAAAATTTGAATATTTGAAAAAAACATTTTTCATATTTGTATTTGTGTGGTATTATATATAGGAATTTTTGTTTTGGAGGCTGTTTATGATTCAAGCTGGCGATTTTAGAAAGGGTGTTACCTTTGAAATGGATGGTAAGGTTTATATTGTTGTAGATTTTTTACATGTTAAACCTGGTAAAGGTTCTGCATTTGTACGAGCTAAAATAAAAAATGTTGTAACTGGTCAAGTTTTAGAACGTACTTTTAATCCAGTTGAGCGATTTGAAAAAGCTCATATCGAAAGAAAGGAAATGACATATCTTTATAGTGATGGTGGTCTATATTATTTTATGGACAACGAAACTTATGAACAAGTTCCTCTATCAAAAGAACAAGTAGAAGACGCTTTAAGGTTTATTACCGAAAATATGTCTGCGACTATTCAATTTTATAAGGGTGCTGCCTTTTCGGTTGAACCTCCTACATTTGTTGAGTTGAATATTGTTCAGTGTGATCCTGGATTGCAAGGCGATTCGTCAAAAGCTGGAACTAAACCTGCTACTGTTGAAACAGGCTACACCTTGCAAGTTCCTCTTTTTGTTAATAATGGTGAAAGAATCAGAATTGACACAAGAACTGGAACATATATGGAACGAGTTTCTAAATAGGTTAATTTTGACAAAATATGCCAAATTTTTGGCATATTTTTTTTTTGTTGTTGTATACCAATAAGCATTTTCCCGTATTTATTATTGAGGTGGAAAATGTTAAAAAAGCTCTTACCAGATGAATTGTATAATCTTTTAACAAGTTTGGTTGACGTTTCGGTTATTTATGAAATTCGAATTAGAAATCATTTGCCTATTTGTGTTAATGTTAATGGACAATATAAAATTGTTTCTTCTTCTGGATTTGCGAGGACGGCTAACGAAGCATGGATTGCAAATGAATCAATGATTGATTACATTTTGGCTCGCGCGACTAATAACTCTGTATATTCTGTGTCCAATCAAATTAGACATGGTTTTGTTACATTTGACTCAGGCATTAGAATTGGAGTTTGTGGAGAAACTGTTATTGATGATAAAGGTGTAAAAACCATTAAAAATATTTCTTCATTAAATATTAGAGTGCCACACGAAATTAAAAATTGTGCTATGACAGCTTTGAATTTTATTTTATCAAATGGAGTTAAAAACACGCTTTTAATTGCGCCCCCTGGAGCTGGAAAAACGACCTTTTTAAGAGATATTGCTCGGGGACTTTCTTTGTCAAAGTCTGTAAAAAATACTTTGATTATTGATGAGAGATACGAAATTGCCGCTGCGCACCAAGGCTATCCTTCTATGGATGTTGGATTGTTTAGTGATATTATATCTGGTTGTTCTAAAGAGTATGGGCTTAAAGAAGGCTTAAGAAGTTTAAAACCAGATGTTGTTATTTGTGATGAACTTGCTACATATGAAGACTTAATTGCCATTTCTGATGCCATGAGTTCTGGTGTTAAGGTTATTGCGTCTGCACATGCTTTTGATCATATTGATTTATCAAAAAAACCACAATTCCAAGAGATTTTTAAGAAAAAATTATTTCAACGATATGTTGTTATTTCTGAAAGAAATGGTCCTGGTACTTATGAAGGCATATTTGACGATAACTTTTCTTGTTTGTTTTTTCCGCAATAAAAAGAGGTTATGTTTATGTTGAAGATTTTTTTATGTTTTTTAATAGTTTTGGGATCTGGCTATATTGGGTTTTCTGTTTCTTTGCATTATAGGAAACGAGAAAAATTTTGGAGTGATTTTTTTGATTTTTTAAATTACACAAAATCACAAATTTCTTTTTTTCAAAATAGATTAGCGAATATTTTTAAGGACTTTAATTGCGATTCTGAACTTAAAAATGTTTTAATAGCTAAGTATAAAAATTTTGATTCGCCCAATAGTTGTGAATTAAAAAAACTAAGTTATTTGAATGATAATGAATGGAATTTAATTAATGATTTTTTGGATTCTATTGGCAAAACTGATTCTTCTACTGAATGTGAGCGCATTGAAGCAATGATTGTTAAAATTAACGAAAAAAGACAGTTTGCTAAAATTGAGCTTTCAAAAAAAGGTTCGGCATCAACAAAACTAGGTTTTGCATGCGGATTGGCTATTTCAATTATTTTAATTTAATTAGAGGAGGACATATATGAGTATTGATATAATTTTTAAAATTGCGGCAATTGGTATTTTAACTATTGTAATTAGTCAAATTTTAAGTCATAGTGGCAAAAGCGATATTGCTACATTATCTAGTTTAGCTGGATTAATCATTGTCCTTGTTATGGTTTTGTCTATGATTAATGATCTATTTGATACGGTTAAGGAGTTGTTTGATTTATATTGAGGTGCATAAATGCTTATTTTTAAAATTATCACCATAGCAATTATTGTTACCATTTCGTCGTTAGTTTTAAAACAAAGCCGACCAGACATTGCAATGCTTATTTCGGTTGCTGGCGGTATTCTTATTTTATTAATGCTTTTTAATCAATTTTCATCTATTTTTAAGTGGATTAATAATCTTGCAACAAAAACTGGCATTGATAATTCTGTGTTTTCGCCGATTTTTAAAATTATTGGCATTGGATATTTGGCTGAATTTTCCGCATCTGTTTGTGAAGATGCTGGAAACAAATCTATGGCAAACAAGGTTATTCTGTCTGCAAAAATTATAATTTTAGTTTTGTCACTTCCAATTTTAAATTCATTAATTGATACTATTGTGAGTGTGTTATGAAAAAAATAGTTATTTTTTGTTGTTTTGTGATGTTTTTGTTGGTGGGTTTTTATAGGCCAAGCTTTAATTATGATATCGTGTATGCGGAAACGGCAGAGGAACAATTAAGTGGCGAAACCAATAGTCAACTTGACAATCTTGATTTATCATCTTTGGAAAAAATTTTAAATGAAACAGACACTGATATTGTGGGAGTATTTAATGGTCTTTCTTTTAAAAATTTAGTGCAAAGTATAGTAGATGGAAAAACAACATTTGAATTTGGCTCTTTTTTTAGTTCTTGTTGGAATGCGTTTAGTAGCATCTTTTTAAAACTTTTACCATTTATTGGTTTGATTTTGGCAATTGTTTTATTAACTAATCTTTTTATTAAAATAAAACCTAATTTAGCTGAAGGGAATATTGAGAGTGTAATTTATTTTTCTACATTTTCTGTTTCGGTTTTGATTGTTTCTCATTTAGTGGCCTCTTCTATAGTATCCTGTTCACAGACTATTTTTAAAATGCAGGATCAAATGCAATCTGTTTTTCCAGTTTTATTAACTTTAATGACGGCTGCAGGAGGTGGTAGCTCTGTAAAAATATATCAACCAGCAGTTGGAATTTTGGCAGGGGGTATTAGTTTTGTTTTTGTTTCTGTTTTGTTACCCATAGTTTCAATAATGTTTGTTTTAAATGTGGTTTCAAACCTTTCTGACAATATCAAATTAGAGAAGTTTAAAGATTTATTTAATTCAGTGTTTAAATGGGTTATTGGCTTTATTTTTACTGTTTTTATGGCATATCTTGCGGTTCAAGGTATAACTGCAGCAACAATAGATGGTGTTAGTATTAGAACGGCTAAATATGCTATTAAAAATTATGTTCCGATGCTTGGTGGTTATATTTCAGATGGGTTTGAGGTTGTTATGGCCTCGAGTATGTTGCTTAAAAATGGAATTGGTTTGGCTGCTTTATTTTTGTTATTAGCCACTATTCTTATTCCTTTGTTTTCTATTGTTGTTTTATCTTTTGCATTGAAGTTGGTTTCTGCGTTAACTGAACCAATTTCTGATAAAAAATTTTCTTCATTTTTGTTAGGTGTTTCAAAAGTTCTTAATATGCTAATAGTGGTTTTATTGGGTTGTGGTTTAATGTATTTTTTGTCAATTGCTTTAATCATTAGTACAGCTAATAGTATTTTATGAGGGTTTATATGCAGAGATATATTTTAAGTATTGTTGGTATGATTATTGTTTCGGTGGTTTGTGGTGTAGTTTTGCCAGAAGGAAGAATGTCCAATTTTTTAAAAAGTTCTATTGCGTTGTTCCTTTTTTTTGTTATTGTTTCACCTATTATTGAGATAGCTACCAATAAAAATAATTTGTTTAAGGACATTCAAATTGAAATTCAACAAGAATTTTTATCTAGTGCAGTTGATTCACAGGTGGATAATGCTATTAGCAAAGTTGAAAATTCTTTAAGAGATAATTTTTTTATTGAAACAGATGTCGAAATTGCGCATTATGTTGAGAACAATGTCGCCATTTTTAAAAGTGTTGAAATTTGGATAACAAATATCAATAAACCTGATCATACAATTGATATTGATGATATAAAAAATCATGTTGCATCACTTTTAAAAATTGATAAGGAGGTTATAAGTGTCTACAAGTAATGAGAAAGAATCATTAACTGAAATAAAACAGACAAAAGGATTTTTTAGATGGTTTAAAAAGATAAAGCTATCCAAAAATGTTGAATATGTAATTGCGTTGGTTTTGGGGCTTATTGTTGTTGTTATTTTTTTGTCATCTTGTAATGGTTCGAAAGAGACAAACAAAACAGACGATGTCGACATAAATTTACAAAATAATGTTGATCTTTTGACATATTCGGAAGCAATAGAGCATAAATTGGAGAATGTATTGAGTTCTGTTAAAGGTTGTTCGAATGTAAATGTTATGGTTCTTGCTAAAACAACGCCAATATTAGTGTTAGCAGAAGAAAATGAAGAAAAAACAACTGATAGCGGCCAAAACTCTACTTCACATAAGTATACTGTTTATGTTGAAAATGGTTCTTCTAAAACACCAATGATTTTGTATCAATCTGCTCCTGAAATAGTTGGAATTTTGGTTGTCGCAAGGGGGGCAGGAGATCCAAATGTAAAACTTAAGCTTGTTAATGCAATATCTGCACTTGTTGGAATTGAAGTATCAAAAATAGAAGTATTGGAGGGTATTTAAATGAAATTATTATTTTTTAAGCATGCTGGGTCTAAAATCAAAAGCAGTAAAAAAATATTGGTTATTGTGGCTATGGTGGCTTTGTTGTTTGTTACTGGTTTTGTAAATTATAAATTATCTCAAAAAACAACAACAACTAATAACTCAAATCAAATAATTACAACATCTAGTGCTTCATTTTTTTCGACATATAGAACCGAAAGAACAGAGGTTAGAAATCGTGAAATTGAAATTTTAGAATCTATTATTGCTAGCCCAACGGCGACGGCTGAAGCTAAGGAAACAGCCAGCACCAAGCGTTTTGAACTTTTGGCAACCATGGAAAAAGAGTTGGTGCTTGAAAATTTAATTAAATCTGCTGGATTTGATGATGCTGTTGTCACTACTTCATCTGAAAACTATAACTGCATTGTTAAAAGTCCAAATGGCGAATTGGTGAGTTCAGATGTAACTAAAATTTTAGATATAGTAGTAAATGAGGTTAAGTGCAAAGCTAGTAATGTTAAAGTTATGTCTATTGATTAAAATTTCTTGCATTAATGATTTTGTTGTGGTATACTAATTCAAAACGGAGTATGAAAGAATGCAAGATAAATTAGAAAACAAACAAAACGATAATATAGTTTCATATCGAAAAAGTGTTGTTCATTCTATTATTACTTTGGCAGCTAAAGAAATCAGCGGTGTTGCTTCGCTCAACGCCGGTGTTTCTTTTGTTAAAAGAGCTTTTTCAAGAAAGTTTTTTAAAGGTATTCGTTTGGAATATGACAAAAACAGGGTGTTTATTGATGTTTTCTTGAATGTCTATTTTGGTTATAGTGTTAATGATGTTGCTTTTAAGGTTCAAGAAAATATTAAAAGAAGCGTTGAGTCTATGACAGAGTATAAGGTTGATTCTGTGAATGTGCATGTGGTTGGGGTCGTATTTGATTCTGAGCAGGAGGCTGCAGTAATTTAAATTTAATACTAAAGAGGACTAAAAGTGAGGAAATTAAATTTTTTATTTTATTATTGTTTGTTTTTAGGGATAGTTTCTTTGCTAGGTGGTTGCCTTTTTGGATTTGGCGTTTTTGCTTTTGATGTTAATCTAGAAACTTTTTTGTTTTTTATAATTGAATTTGTTTTAATCGTTGTTTTGGCTGTGAGTGTTTATTTTTATAACATTCGCCGAAAAAAACGAATTCAAATGCTAAAAATAAAGAACGATAAAAAAGATAAAGAAAATCTTTTGCTTAATCTTTATGATATTTTAGGAATTCCGCCGCAACGAAAAAAAGATGGTTCACTAATGAATATTTATGAATTGTTGGGAATAAAACCTCAGTATGATAAAAACGGTGTTAGAATTCCTACAATTTATGAAATGCTGAATGTTTTGCCACTTTTGGATTCTAATTATAACGAAATTCCAAATGTTGTTTTTATTAAAAATTACACAAAGAAGATTGCTACTTTAAAACAAGGAAGCTCACTATTAAAACTGACTTCTAAAAATGGTGAAAATGTAAATAATAAAGAGGAGAATAAGTCAAGTACATCTTCTGCATCAAATAAAAAGACTGATAGTAAGAAAAAGAAAACTTCCGCAAGTTCTTCAAATAGAGAAAAGTTAGTAGCATATTCTTTTCAAAGGTTTTTATCAAGTGTTGTAAAATTTAACAAAGTTGATTTTTATGATGTAGATAAAATTGACTTAAAAGGGTTATTTGATATTGTACAAGATGCAAACAAGGTTAAACCTTATGTTCCGTCTGAAAAAGATAGAAGTAGAATTCATGTTATAGATGAAACACCCTATAAACGAGTAATAGATAATTCTGCTAAAGTTCCCAAAGAAGAGCCGGTCGCTAATCTTTCTTCTATACACTTTCATGTTGAATCTAGCGATGGAGGGGCTACAACGCTTGCGGTTTTAGAAAATAGATTTCAAAATGAGTTGCCAGTCCGTGAAATAGGTAGTTCGGAATATGAACGTGAAAGCTAATTATTTGAGGTTTGTATGTCAAGAAAAGAATCCAGAGAAAAACTTTTTCAATTAATATTTGAATATTGTTTTAACAATGAAAAAAATGAAGAAACATTAAATGAAATTATTAAAAATTGTGATAGCGACGATGCTACATACATAAATGCTGTTTATAATGGCGTTGTCGATAATTATGATGAACTTAGTAAAAAAATAGCCCAAAATTCTAATGGTTTTGTTTTGGAACGAATATTTAAAGTTGATTTAGCAATTATGTTGTTAGCTTCTTATGAATTTTTGTATTACAATTTGCCGCCTGCTGTTGCAATTAATGAGGCCGTAAATCTTGCAAAAAAATATTCAACACAAAAAAGTGCTACGTTTGTTAATGGAGTTCTTGCTAGTTTGGTGAAAAAATGAGTTTACAGTCAATATCTGTTTTGCAATTAAATCAATACATTAAAAGAGTTATTGATTATGAGGAATTTTTTGATGGGCTGTCTGTTTTTGGAGAAGTTTCTAACTTTAAGATTTCAAATGGCAATGCATATTTTGATTTAAAAGAACAATCTGCTGCAATTTCTTGTATGATGTTTGGTGATGATGTTGTTAAACTTGAAAATGGGAAACAAGTCGTTCTTTTTGGTAGAGTTAGTTTTTATACAAAGTATGGTAAAATATCTTTTATTGCAAAAAAAGTAGAGCAACTTGGAAAAGGTGCGCTTTATGAACAGTATTTAATATTAAAAGAAAAATTGCAAAATGAGGGATTATTTAACGTTGAGATAAAAAAGCCAATTCCAACATATTCAAAAAAAATTGGATTAATTACAAGTGAAACGGGCGCTGTTTTGCATGATATCAAAAGAACTGCTTATAAAAAAAACCCCAAAATAAATTTTGTTTTATATTCAGTTAAAGTCCAGGGCTTTGGAGCTGAGTATTCTATTGTAGATGGATTAAATTACTTTTCTAATTCTGATGTGGATTTAATCATATTAGCTAGAGGAGGTGGTTCATTTGAAGACCTAGCTCCGTTTAATACAGAGATGGTGGCTAGAGCGATTTATGCTTGTGAAAAACCTGTAATTTCTGCTGTGGGGCATGAAACAGATTTTTCAATTTCTGATTTTGTGGCAGATTTGAGATGTTCTACTCCCACAATGGCTAGTGAAGTTGCCGTTTTTGATTGGTATAAAACAACGCAAAATTTGAATAATTCATTAAAATTAATTGATAATTTATTTGATAAAATAGTTTCTAACAATTATAATTTGTTGTGTAACAGGGTCAATTTAATTAATACACATATGCAAGACTGCATTCAATCGAAAAAAACAGATTTTACGGATAAGGTAAATAAGTTTATTCAGAAGGTTGAAGCTAAAAAGAAAGATAGATTGATTGGGTTTGACTTGATTAGTTTGAAAATTGAAAAAAATAGTCCTATTGCTATATTAAAAAGAGGTTTTGTATCTGTTGAAAAAAAAGAAGAACGTATTAATTCCTTGAATTGTTTGGATATTGGTGATGATGTTAAATTAGAATTCTTTGATGGTTTTGCTAATGCTAAAATATTAGGTAAGGAGTTTAAAAAATGAAAATAAGTTTTGAAGATGCCTTAAAAAGACTTGATGAAATTTCTATTAAATTGGAATCTAGCAATGTTTCACTTTCTGACTCGCTTAAACTTTATGAAGAGGCTGTTGAACTCGGTGAGTTTTGTAAGAATGAACTAAATGTTGAAGATGGAAAAATAAAAATTCTGCGTGATAAATTGCAAGGGTTAGTAGAAGACAATTTTGAGGAGTAGTTTTATGTTGTCTAGACTCGAGATTCAAAATATAGCACTAATTAAGTCTCAGTCCATTGAATTTAACAATGGCTTTTCTGTTTTTTCGGGGGAGACTGGTGCAGGTAAATCTTTAGTCATTGACTCACTCAATTTAGTGCTTGGAGCTAGAGCTGACAAGTCGCTCATTTCTGTTGATGCCGATTTTGCTGTTGTTGAAGCTGTTTTTGAAAAAATTGGTGAGAAAACTATTGAAAAATTATTTAATTTTGGATTCGACGAAGAAGACGATTCTTTAATTATTTATAGAAAGATGTTTTTTGATGGACGGAATGATTGTAGAATTAATGGTAGATCAGTAACTGTGGGAATGCTTAAAGATTTAGCATCAACTTTGGTTGATGTTTATGGGCAATTTGAGAACCAAACTATGTTTAAAAATTCTAGTCAGTTAAATTTGATTGATAATTATTGCAAAAACAAAAAACTTTTGGTTGAACTTGATTTTGTTTTAGATAAAATTGCAGATATTGATAAAAAATTGGAAACAAGTGTTGGTGATGATAAGGAAAGAGAACGATTGTTAGATTTGTTAGCTTTTCAAATTGATGAAATTGAATCGGCTAATTTTTTTGATGGAGAAGAAGAAGAATTAAAAGAAAAACATAAGATGATTATTAGTAAAGAAAAATTTATTGATTCGTTATCTAGTTGTTTGCAAGCTTTAGATGATCCAAATTTTTCTGTGCTAGATAATATAAAAAAAGCCGAACGGTCTTTGATGGATATTTCTAATTTCGAATCAGAAATTGAAAAGTTAATTGAGCGAATTAGCGACATTAAATTTGAGTTTTCGGATATTGTTGATGAACTTCATTCTTGGTTTGAAAAATATTCTTTAAATGATATAGATGTGGATTTTGTTGAAGCTCGTCTAGATTTATTAAACAACTTTAAGAAGAAATATGGACAAAGCATTCAAGAAATCAATGAATTTTGTGAAAGTGCAAAAATTAGATTTGAAGAATTAAAAAACAACAAAGAATTTATTGAAGCGTTAAAAAATGAAAGAGAAAAACAAATTTTTCAGGCTGAGGAGATATGTGACAAACTCCATGCTGCCAGAGTGAATGTTGTTGCTGAACTAAAAGAAAGTATTTCTAAAGAGCTTATACAACTTGGTATGAAGAATGCGATGTTTGATATTTTAGTTGAAAAATTAGATAAAATTAATAGATCAGGGAAGGATTTGGTTACTTTTATGTTTTCTGCTAATGCTGGAATTGAACCTAAGCCGTTGTCTAAAGTTGCAAGCGGAGGGGAACTGTCAAGGTTTATGCTCGCTTTGAAGTCTGTTTTGGGTAAAAGTGCACAAATGCCTACAATGATATTCGACGAAATTGATTCTGGCATTAGTGGGCAAATTGGGAAAATTGTTGGACAAAAATTATTTCAAATTTCTTTGGATAGTCAGGTGTTATGTGTTTCACACTTGGCACAAATTGTTTGTTTGGCTGACCATAATTATTTAATAAAAAAATTTGAAGATAAAGATTCAACAAAAACTAATGTTTTTCTTTTAGATGAAAATCAAAAAGTGGAAGAAGTTGTTCGCTTAGTAGGTGGCGAACAAGACAGCGCTCATGCTAAAATGCTTGCTGTTGATTTGATTCAATCTGCAAATTACTTTAAACGTAGTTTTAATTAATATTGTATAACTTTTTTATTTATTCACATTATAAATTGTGAAATGAATATATTTAAGAGAATTATTTTTTTTATTTTAATTTTATTTCCGCTTTTTTCTATTGTTGCGATTCCGTATAAATCTTATGCAACAATAAAAGATTGTTTTGATATAAATTTTAGTGAATATTTTTCACGATTGTTTGGAGAAAATGTTTCCCAAAAAGCATACAAGAATGATTCGGTATATGTTAGTGGAACACCATTGGGCTTTACGGTTTATGGTGACGGTGTTATTATTGTTGGAATTGGAGAAGTTGAATCTGAATGTGGTAAGGTTTTTCCTTGTGAAGGACATGGCATTAAAGAAGGTGACCTATTAATTGAAATAAATGGTGAGAGAATTGATAATGCAAAAACTATTGAAAATATTATAGAAAATCAAACAGATATTGACAAGACTTTTGAATTAGTGTTTTTGAGAGACAAAAAAAGAATTATTCAACATATTTTGCCTGCTGTTGATATAAGAACAGGAAAGCGGAGATTGGGATTGTGGGTTCGTGATAATACTGCTGGAATCGGGACATTAACATATATTACAAAAAATTATAGATTTGGTGCACTTGGCCATCCAGTGTGCGATGCTGATACGGGCGCTTTTCTTCCTGTATTAGATGGAGATATGTTTGAATGTAATGTTGTTGGCATTGACAAAGGTATAAAAGGATCTGCCGGTGAATTAAAAGGTATATTTGTTAAAACAGCAGAGCCTGTTGGTAAAGTTTATAAAAATAATGATTTTGGAATTTATGGTGAGATTTTTGAGGATAAATTAAGTAATCTTTATTTAAGGGAAGTGCCAGTGGCAAAACGAGATGAAATTTATCCTGGAAAAGCAGTCGTTTTATCTACAGTTTCGGGTACAGTGCCTCAAGAATTTGAAGTTGAAATTATAAAAACATCCAATCAATCATCATCTAAATCAAAAAGTATGGTTATAAGAATAACTGATCCAATGTTGCTTGACAAAACTGGTGGTATAGTGCAAGGAATGAGTGGAAGTCCTATTTTGCAAAATGGAAAATTTGTAGGTGCAATTACTCATGTTTTTGTATCAGATCCAACGAAAGGTTTTGGCGTTTACGCGGAGTGGATGCTTCAACAATAATTTATTCATTTTACTTATTTGTTTTTCATATAATTTATTATGAAAAGGTTTTCCAATAGATTTTCTTTTTTTATCTCTTATCATTTTAAGCAAAAAAAAACTTTTTATATATGGTTTTTTATTTCATTGTTTATTGGCGTTATACTTGGAATTGTGTTGCATTTTACGTCTAATTTTGGTGGTTATCTTTTAAGGGATTCAGATCAGCAAATTTTTGATTTTATCACAAAAGACATTTCAGCATTTGATTTTTTCTTATCAAAAGTTTTTGATTTTATTATCGCATTTTGTGTAGTCTTTTTGTGCTGTCTTTCTATTTATTCTTCTTTTTTGGTCTTTGTTTTTTTTGCATATCAAGGTATGATTTTTGGTTCAATTTGTTGTCAAATTATTTCTCTGTATGGAATTCTTGGCATTGTAAATGTATTTATTTTGCTTATACCTATTAATATCATACTGTTTTGTTTTCTGTTCTTTGAAGGGGCTGTTTGCATGTCAAGGGCTTCATTGGCAAAAAAATACAACATTGATTTTAAAAATAGTTTTTACTATGAAAGATATTTTTTTAAACAAATTATTTTTGATCTTATTTTTGCTTTTTGCTTTTTATTTTTTGTTACTTTAATTATGTTGGTTGCATTAAGGTCTATTTCTTTTGTTGCGTATTAAGTTGTATAAAATTAATATTTTGTAGCATTCTACTAATGATGAGGGTTTTATGAGAAAAGTTGTATTTTTTAGTGTATTTTTTATTCTATTTGTAACGTTTGTATTGTTGCAAATTTTTAATATTGATTCGGCGTTTGCTCAATCAAAAAATGATATTAATTATGATTTTGATAAATCTTCGGCTTCGTCTTTTATTTTAGTTGAATCGACTACTGGAACTATCGTATTAGAAAAGAACTCAGAAAAAAAACTTCCAATTGCGTCTATGACAAAACTAATGACTTTAAAAATTGTTTTAGACCACATAAATGCTGGAAAATTATCGCTAGAAGATAAGTTTAAAATTAGTGAGAATGCTGCAAGTCAGACGGGGTCGGAGGCTTTTTTAGATAAAAATCAAGAATATAGTGTTGATGATCTAATTAGAGCCACAATTATTGTGTCTGCAAACGATGCAGCTGTCGCTTTGGCGGAAATTGTTTCTGGTTCGGTTGAGAATTTTGTCAAATTAATGAACGATACGGCAAAAGAAATAGGAATGTATAATACGAACTTTGCAAACCCAACAGGATTGCCTGCACCTGGTCATTTTTCAACAGCAAAGGACATGGCGATTATCAGTCAATATTGTATTGATAATTTAACATTTAAGCAATATTCAAGAGCCAATATTGATGAATTAGTTCATCCGTCAGGGAGAAAAACTAGTTTGATAAATACTTGTAGAAAAATTAATAAGTATGCTGGTTTTGAGGGCGGAAAAACAGGTCATACAAATGAGGCTGGATATTGCTTTGCCTCCGCGGCAAGACGAGGTGATATGCGCTTTGTTGCCGTGGTTATGGGAGTCGAATCAAGTGAAGAGAGATTTAATCTTACAGAAAGAATGTTCGATTATGGGTTTGATAATTTTAGGATATTAAATGTGGTAGGAGTAAATAAGCCCATAATTTCTTGTGATTTGAGCTTTGGAGTGGATAATAAAATTGATTTATATGCAAAAAATTCATTTTCAGTGTTTTTGAAAAAAAATGAAAAATATGATTATAAAAAAGAAACACAAATTTTTGATTTAAAATTGCCCATTAGTGCAGAGGATTGTGTTGGAAAAATAAAAATAATTTGCAATGGGGATATAGTTTTTGAAACCGATCTTATCGCAAAAAGGGATTATGAACATATTGGAATAAAAAAGTTATTTATTGATTTGATTAAATCATTTTAATTAACGATTTGTTTGACTGATTTTTTCTTATTTGTTATACTGCTTAAGAGGAAAATCTATGTTTTTTGCAGTTTCAAACATATCAAGCAGTTATTTGTTCATAGCTATGATTTTAGCATATCTGTTTGCTCTTCTTATTGGTTTTTCAATGCATGAAGCAGCACATGCTTTTGCGGCTGTAAAGCAAGGAGACCCTACGCCCAAACTTATGGGCAGACTAACATTAAATCCTATAAGGCATATAGATCCTTTGGGATTCATTATGCTGTTATTGGTAGGATTTGGTTATGCAAAACCAGTGCCCGTTAACCCTTATAATTTTAAAAATGGTAGATGGAGCGATTTTTTGGTTTCGATTGCTGGTATAGGTACAAATTTATTGATTGCGGTTGTCCTTGGTTTATTTAGGTCGCTTTTTGTGGTTTTTTCGCCTAATTTATTTTATTCGAATAACTTCTTTGCTAATTTTCTTGTTTTGTTTTTGGAGTTTGGCATGATAATAAATTTATGCCTTGCTTTTTTTAATCTTATTCCGGTTCCTCCTTTAGATGGATTTAGAGTATTAGAAGCAATTTTAGGGCCCAAACATAGGAATGTTATTGACTTTATGGAAAAATATTCTTTTGTTATTATGATCGTGTTTTTGATTATTGTTATGTTTGTTTTTAATTTCATTGGATATCTAGCAAATTGGTCATTTATTGGAATTTGTTGGATTTTTGAGAAGTTTTTTTATTTGTTTGTTTGAGGTGTTATGGAGGATAGTAATAAATTTATTTTTGAGAAAAAAGAAAATGAATGCAACTTTAAACTAGAACAGTTTGAAGGCCCATTGGATCTGTTATTGCATCTTGTGAAAGAAGCGAAAATTGATATTAAGGATATTTTTGTTTCCCAAATAACAGAACAATACTTAAATTTTATGCAGTCTATAAAAGAAGAAGATATTGACAAGGCTGGTGAGTTTGTTGAAATGGCAGCAACACTTTTGGAAATTAAATCTAAACAACTTTTACCCAAACCCGAAATTGTTGTTGAAGGTGAAGAAACTGAAGAACAAAGATTAATTAGAAGATTGGAAGAATACAAGCTCTTTAAAGAGCAAAGTGAAAAACTTAAAAATTTAGAAAATGTAAATAGATTTTTCAAGGACCCAGAACCGGGAAGCGGTGATATAAAATATGTTTTAGGGACATTGTCGTTTGATGGGTTGTTAAATAGTTTTGCAAAATTACTAGCAAGAGTTCAGTCCCGTGTTGATGCGGTTCCTGAGAAAAAAATAGAAAAAGAAAGATTTACTGTCGCACAAAAAATTGCTCAAATTAAAGATGTTTTAATGTTGAAGGAAAAAGTTTACTTTTCAGAACTTTTTGAAAATGATTTTGATAAAATTGAAGTTATAAATACTTTTTTAGCATTGTTAGAATTATTAAAGCATCAGTTCGTTAGGGCTGTTCAAGAAGCAAATTTTGAAGAAATTTTAATACAAAGACAGGAGAACGATTTATGGAACAATTAGCCGAAATTATTGAAAGTATTTTATTTGTCGCTGGAGCTCCGGTAGATGTTTCTGACATTTCTTCTAAATTGAATTGTACGAAAAAGCAAATTGATAAGGCAATAAATGATTTAGAGAAAAAATATTCAGGGACCAGTGGAATTGTAATACTAAAATTTGGTAGTAAATTACAACTTGGCACTAATTCAGATTATGCAGATTTTATTTCTGCAGTTATGAATCCAATTAGGGAGAAGCAATTATCTAGAGCGACATTAGAAACTCTTTCAATTATTGCATACAAACAACCAGTAACTAGACTGGAAATTGAAGACATTAGGGGAGTTTCTAGTGATTATGCAATTAATTTGTTGTTAGAACATAAGTTAATTGAAATAACGGGGCGGCGTGAGTCTGTTGGAAGACCTCTTGAATTTGGGACAACAGACGAGTTTTTACGTCGGTTTGATTTGAAATCATTAGATGATTTACCAGATTATAACGAGCTTATTGAAAGGATTGTGGCGGAAAGTAAAAAACAAAATGAAAAATTGTATCATGATTTTGAAATTCCTACTGAAGAAATAAAGCCAGATTATGATGAAAGCACAAAAGATGATGAATTTTTAAAAAGTAAACAGATTGAAGAACAAGTTTCTAGAGCTGCAAAGTTGATTAGGCAAACAGAAAGAAAGCTTGCTAGAGAGAAGAATGAAATATTGACCTCTGTAGAGGATAGCGAGGCTTTGTAATCTCAATATTTAGGGGTGTTATGTCTAACATAACACTCTTTTTATTAATTATTTTTTTAAATTTGCACAAAATATTACTATGAAAATAGTAATTATTGTTAGTTTCTTTTGTTTAGCAATTTTGTTTGTTTTGTTTTTTCTCCCATTTAAAATAAAAATAAAAGGGTATTTAGATTTTCTTAATAACAATATGCACTATAAATTAAAAATTTTTAATTTTAAAATTATTTGTGGCAAAGCATATATAAATAAAAAAGCAAAACTATGTTTTGAAAATGAAAATGGAAAATTGCAAACTGGAAATATTGCAGGTGATTTGTTCCCTTTTTTCGCTGGCAAATTATTTATGTTTTTAGATGTTGTAAATTTAAATGTTAAATTTGATGGTGGAATTAAAGACAACCCATTTTTTAGTGCGTTACTATCTGGATTTGCTATTTCCTCTTTGGCAAGTATGTTTTCATTTTTAAAAGCAAAAAATTCATCTGCTATTTTTTATAAATGCGTAAATTTAGATTTTTCTGAAACTAAAATAATTTTGTGGTTTAATGGTCTTGTAGTTGTTTCTTTATTTGATATTTTAAGAAGTTATTTATCTGCACGCATTAAATTTATTAAAATATCACAAAATAATAATTGAGGTATATTTTATGAGTAATTCTATTGACCAAATTATTGATACTGCTTTTGCTAAACTAAAAACCATGGCAGATGCTGATACTATTGTTGGAAAACCTGTTGAGACTCAAAATGGTTCGGTTGTAATTCCTATATCAAAAGTTTCTGTTGGTTTTGTTGCTGGCGGTGGTGAGTATAGCGAGGTTACTCTTGCCGGTAAGAAGGCAAATGATAAAGATTTTCCATTTGCCGGTGGTTCAGGTGCAGGCCTTTCAATTTCACCAATAGCTTTCATTTCTGTTCAAAATAATGAAACGAAACTTTTTATGGTGGATCAAAAAGCGCCTTTAGATAAATTAATAGATTTGGTTCCAGATGTTATTAAAAGTGCATTTGAAAAATTTAATATTATAGAAAATAAATCAGTGATGATTGTGGATGAAGAAAAAGAATGAAATGTGGGGCTTGGGGAGTTTTAGTTTCTATTTTTCTTGCTTTTGTTTGTGTTTTCTCGTTTAATACGAGTATTTTTGATAATGCTTTTGCACAAGAGAATAAAAATTTCGCTAGTGGTTGGGTTGTGCTTGAGACTAAATCTAAAAGAGTGTTAGATGCTGGAAATGAAAATGTTAAGCTACCAATGGCTTCTACTACAAAAATAATTACTTGTATTTTAACTATTTTAAATCATAAAGATTTAAATAAAATTATTGCTATTCCTAAAGAAGCTTGTGGAATTGAAGGTTCGACAATTTACTTAAAACCCAACGAACATTTAACGGTTTTAGAATTGCTATATGGATTAATGCTTTCAAGTGGTAACGACGCTGCTGTGGCTTTAGCTTTGGAAACTTTTGGTTCAATTGAAAATTTTCAGAATGAGGCTAATGAATTTTGTCGTAATTTGGGCGCAGTTAATACAAATATTGTTACACCAAATGGATTGCATGATCCAAACCACTATACGACGGCTTATGATTTAGCTTTGATTACTGCGTATGCACTACAAAATCAAACATTTAGAGAAATTGTATCAACTAAAAGAAAAACTATTCCGAACGAGTTTAAAAAGACTCCAAGAACTTTGATAAATAAAAATAAAATGCTGCAACAATATCCAAATGCAACTGGTGTTAAAATCGGATACACAAAAGCTGCTGGGAGATGTTTGGTTAGTTCTGCTGAAAAAAATAATATGGAACTTGTTTGTGTTGTTTTGAATTGTAATGACTGGTTTAATAAATCAACAGAATTATTAAATAAAGCTTTTAATAATTATAAATTGGAATGTTTATTGCCTGAACATTATCATTTTGGTAAATTTGCTTGTCAATATGGAGATAATAAAGAAATTAATTTGTATTCTGAAAAGGAATTTTGTTTTCCTATAACAAACGAAGAAAAAAGATTGATAAGAAAACAAGTTGAGTTGCCTAATTTGATAAAGGCGCCAGTGAAAAAGGGAGAATGTGTTGGCAAAGTTTCATTTTATTTAGAAAATAAGTTGCTTTTTTCAGAAAATATCTATAGTATGGAAGAAAGTAAATCTATTCGTATAAAAGATATTTTTACAAGACTATGGTCGGATTTGCTTTTTTAATTAGAAATTATGAGAATTAACAAATTTTTAGCGCTATGTGGACTTGGTTCTAGAAGAAAGTGTGAACAACTTATATTAGATGGTAGGGTGACCATTAATGATGTTATAGTATCATCTTTTTCTTGTTTGGTTGGTGGCTCTGATGTGGTTATGGTTGATGGGCAGATTGTTGAGCAAAAAACATTTTTATATGTTATGCTTTTTAAACCAAAAGGATTTGTTACAACAAAACATGATGATAAAGGAAGAAAAACCGTTATGAGTCTTTTGCCGTCAGAGTGGCAACATCTTAACCCTGTTGGTAGACTTGATTATGAAACTGAAGGTTTGTTGTTATTTACTAATAATGGAGAGCTTGCTAATTTGTTAACACATCCATCTTTTCATATTGATAAAAAATATATCGTAAAAATTGAAGGCCATATTGTAGAAAGTGAGTTGGCAGTTCTGCGTGCAGGAGTTGTTATTGACGGAAAGCGCACTGAACCCGCAAAGGTAAAAGTGGTTTTAGCAGAAAAAAACAAAACAACCATAGAAATGATTATTTTTGAGGGCAGAAATAGACAAATTAGAAAAATGATGGACGCTATTGGAAAAACTATTATTTTTTTGAAAAGGGTTCAATTTGGTCCTTTGAATTTAGGTGGATTGCAAAGAGGAAAATGTAGGCAGTTGAGAAAATCGGAAATATTTGCTTTGGAGCATTTTATTGAGGAGAAAATATAATGTTATTGTGGTTGTTGTATGTGATATTTTGGCTACCAGGAAAGATTTTATTACCTACAAAAGTGGTAAATAAAAAATTCATTCCAAAAAAAGGTGGAGTGGTTTTGGCCTGTAACCATTTTTCAAATCTTGATGTTATATTGTTGCAACTTAATATTGGAAGAGGTTTAAAATATTTAGCGAAAAAAGAGCTAATGAAAAACAAATTTGTTGGTTGGTTTCTTAAAAAATTAGGGGCTTTCCCTGTGGATAGAGGGAATGGAGATATTGCCGCCACTAAATTTGCTTTAAAAACATTAAAAGATGGAAAGGCCCTTTGTATGTTTCCTGAAGGGACAAGAAATAAATCGGATTCAAATGAATTGCAAGATTTAAAAAGTGGTGCTGTTTTGTTTGCCTCAAAAACTTCTTCTCCATTAGTTCCAATGATGTTTGTTTCAAAACCAAGATTGTTTCATAAAAGTTATTTGATCGTAGGAGAACCCGTAGTTTTTAATTTTATTGATCCTAATAGACCAAGCAAAAGTGAACTAAATGAGGCAGTTGCTAAACTTTCTCAAATTATGAAAAATTTGCAAAATTCTCATTTAAAAAATATTGACAACTAAATAAATATTTTTTATACTGCAAAATATGCTGATGTGGCTCAGTTGGTAGAGCAATTGATTCGTAATCAATAGGTCGCGAGTTCGAGTCTCGCCATCAGCTCCATATAACAAAAATAGGTGCAGATGTTTGTCTGCACCTATTTCTATGCCAATAATGTTATACCTAATGTTACATAAAACAAATATAGCAGCCATAAAGTATATGTTGAATACATTATTCCAGCAGCCAAATTGTTTGCCCAAAACCTAACTAATGTGATTATTGCTAGTATTATTGATATTCCCAACCATACGCTTGAAAAGATAAGTAATCCAAGTCTAAAGAAAAATAGTGGAAAAAAGAAATAAAAGGCAAGTTGTGAATAAAAACAAATTAGGTCTATATTTTTGTTGTACTTTTTTCTGTTTGGTTCTTTATATACTAGGTATATAGAGATTCCAAGCATTAAATACATTATCATTCTTGTTACAAAATAACAAATAGGAAGGGCACTTATTGGCGGTCTTTCCCAATTTAAATAATCTTGCATTCTTCCTCCACCCACAGAGGCTAAAAATCCAAGCAGTGTTGTTCCAAGTATAAAAACTGTTATTGCAAACCAAATGTTGTTTAATGGATTATAATTTAGTTGTGTTTTATTTTTTTTCATAACCTTACCCCTTTGTTTTTGATTCTTTACAAAAAAGCAAGGTTTATACATTAATTATGAAATTCTTTTAAATTATTAGGCATTAAAAGTTTGTTTAACACTTTTTGAGGGTCTTCACCTTTGTGAATAATATCATGGACGGCTTGAGTTATTGGCATTTTTAATTTATGTCGTTTAGCCATTTTTAACAGGGCAACTGAGGTACTTGCACCTTCTGCAAGTTTTGTAAAGTTTTGATGTTGCATAAACATCTCTCCAAATTTTCTATTGTGCGAATGTTCGGAAAATAAAGTTGCTTCATAATCGCCTAGATGGCATAAACCAAAAGCAGATATTAATTTGCCGCCTTCTGCTTTTATTAAGCGTCCTACCTCGTAGGCGCCTCTGGCCATTAACGGACCTTTTAGTACTTTTTGGTTAGTTCCATCTAGCATTCCAGCGGCAATGCCCATTACATTTTTTGCAGCCGCTCCGATCTCTGTGCCTATTATATCTTGACCCTGGTAAAATTTTATTAATGTTGAATGAAATTTGTTTATTAATTCTGCCGATAATTCCGGATTGTAAGAATCTATGACCATTAAGCTTGGGACACCTTTTGTAAATTCCTGTATATGTCCGGGGCCAACCCAAACGGCAATATTCTTTTTCTTTACTTTAAATTCTTGCATTACTTGACTTAATCTTTTTCCGGTGCTTTCTTCTATGCCTTTCATATTTAAACAAAATATTTTGTTTTTATATGATGGAACCTTTGATACTGACTGCATCAAATTTCGTACCTGTTGAGCCCCAATTGCTATTACAATAATTTTGCTTTTTTCAATTGCATCACTTAAATTGTGTGTTAATTCTATTGATTCGGGAAATGTAACATACTCATTTTTTCTTGTCTCAAAAAGAGAATTTACCATATTATCTTTTTCTCGACCCCATACTGTTACTTTGTATCCCATGGAATTTAAATACCATGCAATGAAAGACCCCCATCTGCCACAACCTAATATGGTTATGTTTTCTTTTGACTGAGGTTTTTCTTGTGGAATTCTACTATCAAATTTTTTCATTTTGTTCTCCCAATTTATTAATTTATCAGTAAATTATATCGTACATTATTTTGAGTATAAACCGATATTATTTTTTTAGCAAATGTTTTAATCTAATCATTTGCTTTTTTTAATAGCGTTTGTTATTATATTAAAGAGGTTTTATATGAATGTTTTAATTGTATCTAATCCGCATTCAGGTAAAGGAAAGAGTGGGATTTTTGCCAAAAACTTAAAAGATGAAATAATAAGAAGAAATCATAATGCGGAAATATTTGTTAGTCAAACAATTCAGAGTTTATATCAATATTTTGGGTCCATTAGAATTGAAGACCCAAACAAATTTGATGCATGCATTTTTTTGGGTGGAGATGGGACATTTGGTATAGCAGTTGACGCTATGTTAAAAAATAAATTAAATTTTCCAGTAGCTATTTTCCCTCTTGGGACGGTAAATGATTTTGCTAGGCATTTAAAAATGAAAAACAATGTAAAAACTTGTGTTGATGTTGTTTTATCAGAAAAAATAAAGCTTTGTGATGTTGCTTTGGTTAATAATGATTATGTTGTGAATGTGGCCTGCGGTGGATATTTTACTCATGGTGCTAATACTTATTCTAGAACCGCAAAAAAATTATTTGGTAGATTAGCTTATTATGGCAAAGGTATTTTCAATATTTTTCATTTAGTTCCTCAAAAATTGAGATTTACAGTTGATGATATTAGTTTTGAGGCAGAAACTATAATGTATCTTATTTTAAATTCTCCAAGTGCTGGTGGCTTTAAAAAAATTGGAGCTCAAGCCTGTATTGATGATGGTTTTTTTGATTTGTGCGTTATTAAAAAAAGCAACATTTCCAAATTAGTAGGAACGGCCTCTAGGATTCTTCGAGGAAAACATCTTGATGATAAAAATATTTTATATTTAAAAGGCAAACATTTTAAAGTTGAGGTTGTGGGAGATAAACCCAATCCTAAGTTTGTAAAAAGTGATATGGATGGAAATGTCGGTCCAGTTTTGCCTCTCGAAATTAATGTTTTAAAACAAAAATTAAAAATTTTTTATAGGGATTAAAAGTATGATTACAATTTCTAATTTGAGATTACAATTTGGTGGTAGAGTTCTTTTTGAAGATGTCAATTTAAAATTTGTTAAAGGTAATTGCTATGGAATTATCGGTGCAAATGGTGCAGGTAAAAGTACATTTTTAAAAATATTATCTGGAGAAATCCAGCCTAGTTCTGGTGAGGTTGTCATTGAGAAAGGCAAAAGAATGAGCGTATTGGCTCAGAATCAGAACGAATACAATGAAAAAACAGTTATTGAGACTGTTATGTTGGGACACTCTAGGCTTATGGAAATAAAAAAAGAAATGAGTGAATTGGAGCAAAAAACTGAGTTTTCTGATTCAGATGGAATTTAGGTGGGCGAACTTTGGGCTGAGTACGCGGAGTTAGGCGGATATGAAGCCGAAAGTGAAGCAGAAAACTTATTAAATAGTTTGGGTATTGATTCTTCTCTTTTTTATTGTTTGATGAAAGATGTTGAACCAAAACAAAAAGTGAAAATCCTATTAGCGAAAGCGTTATTTAAAAATCCAGATATTCTGATTTTAGATGAGCCCACTAATAACCTTGATGCACAATCGGTAAACTGGTTAGAAAATTATTTACTTGACTTTGAAAATTGTGTAATTGTTGTTTCTCATAATAGACATTTTTTAAATAAAGTTTGTACACATATTTGTGATGTTGATTTTGGGAAAATTAATATGTTTGTTGGTAATTATGACTTTTGGTATGAATCTAGTCAGCTTTTAGCAAAGCAAGCAAAAGAACAAAACAAAAAAAGTGAACAAAGGGCTAAAGAACTTCAAGAATTTATTGCCAGATTTGCTGCCAATGCTTCAAAATCCAGACAAGCAACTAGCAGAAAAAAAGAACTTGAAAAACTGACATTTGTGGATATAAAACCGTCTAGTAGAAAATATCCTTATATTGATTTTAAACCCGATAGAGATGTTGGAAATGAGATTCTTTGTGTTGAAAATTTAACAAAAAAAGGCTATTTTGAGAACGTTTCATTTGTTGTTCAAAAGGATAATAAGATTGCGTTTTTATCGGATAATAGCAAGAAAATAACAATGTTATTTGACATTTTGATGGGAGAGCAAAAACAGGATTCTGGATCATTTAAATGGGGAATAACTACTAAAGTTGGTTATATGCCTGAGAATAACGAAAAATATTTTAAGGATTGTGATTTGTCTCTTGTGGATTGGATTGGACAATTTTCTAAAGAAAAAGATCAAACTTATTTGCGTAGTTGGTTGGGTAGAATGTTGTTTAGTGGCGAAGAAGGACTGAAAAAAGCTAAAGTCATTTCTGGTGGAGAACGAGTCCGATGTATGTTGTCAAAAATGATGCTTGCCGGTAGTAATGTGTTGCTTTTTGACGAACCGACTAACCATTTAGACCTTGAAAGTATTACGGCTTTAAATAAAGCTTTAATTAATTTTAAAAATCCTATACTTTTTCATACTCATGACCATGAGTTGCTATCAACTGTGGCCAATAGAATTGTTTTTATTGGGAAATCTAAGGATTTTGATGGCGAAATTGGGTATGATGATTATCTTGCTCAGACCTTTAAAAAAAACTATTAACATAAATTTATAAAAATTTTATAAAAATTGTTGACACTTTATAGGTTTTATTATATCATTTTAAAGTCAGCACTTCGGGGTGTAGCGCAGTTGGTAGCGCGCGCGGCTTGGGACCGTGAGGTCGGGAGTTCAAGTCTCTCCACTCCGACCACCGCATGGTGAGTGTTGGGGGCCTTTAGCTCAGTTGGTTAGAGCGACCGGCTCATAACCGGTTGGTCCGCGGTTCAAGTCCGTGAAGGCCCACCATTTATTTTTCCGCAGGCATGTGGCTCGGTAGTTCAGTTGGTTAGAACGCCAGCCTGTCACGCTGGAGGTCGAGGGTTCGAGCCCCTTCCGAGTCGCCACTCCTGCCTTGGTAGCTCAGTCGGTAGAGCGGAGGACTGAAAATCCTTGTGTCGGTGGTTCGATTCCGCCCCAAGGCACCACTTTTGTGGATTAATTTTTTTTATTTTACGCACTTTTTATCTTTGTTGCTGGCGTAGCTCAACTGGCAGAGCAGCCGATTTGTAATCGGCAGGTTGATGGTTCGATTCCGTTCGCCAGCTCCATCTTGGGAGAGTTCCAGAGTGGCCAAATGGAACGGACTGTAAATCCGTCGGCTCTGCCTTCAGTGGTTCGAATCCACTCTCTCCCACCAAATTTTATGCTAAACTATTTTGTTTGGCATTTTTTTTATTTTTAACAAAATTTTATTTTTAATTTTTGCTTTTTTTGATATAATCTCATTAGGAGTGTTTTCTATGAGCAAAAATTTTTTTATTTCTGATAACTATTTAGAAAAAGTAGACAAGTGGTGGAGAGCTGCAAACTATATTTCACTTGCTCAACTTTATTTAAAAGATAACCCTTTACTTCGTGAACCGTTAAAAGAGGAACATTTGAAAAAGAAATTTGTTGGACATTGGGGAACTGTTCCTGGACAAAACTTTATTTATGCACATTGTAATAGAGTCATTTGCAAGTTCAATTTAGATATGATACTTTTATCAGGGCCTGGACATGGCGGTAATTTTTTTACTTCAAACTCTTATTTGGAAG
>CALVJV010000046.1 GCA_944332395.1 uncultured Clostridia bacterium
TTAATGAATATTTTATGATTGCATAATTTTTTTAAAAAAACAGAAACTAGTAATATTGGAGGTGTCATATGATAATTGCAAACTATATTGCACTAATTTTATTGTTAATAGGTGGACTAAACTGGGGACTCATCGGCTTGTTTGGATTCAACCTGGTTGAATTTATTTGCATGAAAAACAAAACAATATCTCGCCTAATTTATATTCTGGTTTTGATTGCCACTATTTGGCTAATAATTGCGGCATGTCTTGATGGCGGAATATTATTAAAATAATTTATTTTTATAAATAAAAGCCCTTTTCGCAAAGGGCTTTTATTTATAATTCGCTATCTAAAATTTGTTTTTTTCTTTTTTCGTATTCTTCTTCAGTTATAAAATTTTTATCCTTTAAAGTCTTTAATTTCTCAAGCTTTTCTTCAACAGTAACGCCTTTTTTTTCTTGAACACTATTGCTAACAGGTTGCGCCAACCCACCGCCAAATCTGGCTAACCTTTGTTGTCTTTCAATTTGCTCTTTTTCTAACATTTCAACAGCTTCATCTGTTACTAAATATTTGGGGTCTTTATATATATAAGAAAACAAAATATAAAAAATCGTAGAAACACCCAATAAATAATTAGAAACACACATTAAATACATTCCGACATCACTCATAGTTGTAGTTGTTAATAATACAGCGACGCCACTTAAAATCCAGAATAAAGCAATTATTGCCTCGGCAAATGCGTTGTATTGCTTCTTTTTAAAGCCTAAAATTGATATAATAATTTTCCACACAGCAAAAGCAAGCGCAAATACAAAAATAAAATATCTTAAATCAATTTTTGCATTTTTTACAAATGAATATGCAATTGCCGCAATTACTACCAATATTGTTAAGCAAATATAAAATATTCCGTCAGCACATAAAAACTTGTTTTGTCTTTTATAGTCGTTAAAAACTCGTATCTGCATTGAACCCATAAACAATGCCGATAAAAAAACTATAACACTAGAACCAACCACTGAAATTGTTAAAAATTTACCAACTGTTAACCCGACAATCACCAAAGTCAGCAATGCAATTCCAATTAGAACACTGGTAACTACTGCAAAAGTTCTTGTTTCTCTTTTTAAGAATTTCATATCCGCCATTTTTTATTTTCTCCCTAATTTAAATACTGAAAATATTAATTTCAACATAAAGAACAATAATTCAAAAGCAACAATTAAAACATTTAACAAGGCTAAAGCCTTCCATGCACCTATTAACTTTTTCATTTTGTTTTCTTCATCTTCATTAAGTATGCCAATTTCATTAATCATATCTCGACCAACATTATAGGCTTTAAACTCCTTTTTTATTGCAATTAATGAAATAATAAAACAAAAGCCCGTAATTCCAATACCTATAGCACTAGTAATAATTGTATACATCCATGACCCATTTGCACCTACTAAATCAATAATTAAACCAATTAATATTAATGGTAAAACAATTATGGGAAGCCAACTTAGCCATCTATTTAGTTCAATTGCACGTAAATTTTTTTCTCCATCATTGTGCATTTTTGCCAATCCTACTAACTTACACACTATTGCAAGATTAGTTATTCTTGCCCTTTTTGCCGTAAAATAGCCTAATCTTATTTTTCTCTTTGAAACACTATAGGTGTTGCCAACAAATATACTTGCAAAAAATCCAACTCTCTCAACTTCAACGTCCACTAATCCACGCTCATCTAAAAGCAATCTAGCATAGTCTTGCATTGATTGTTGAATTTCAAGCTTCTTTATTGAAAACCAAAAGGTTAATCGGCTAGCTCTCCACTTAATTATTGACGCAATAAAGCCAATTAATAACATAATGCCCAAAACCGCTAAAATGATAATTAATACAAATCCCATAAAATTGCAAACTCCCCTATTTTTTCTTTATTATATAACAAATATGATTATTAATCAAACATATTAAATTATTTGTATTCTTAATTTTTATTTATATGTAATCCTTCATATTAAAATTATCTTTAATAAAAATGATTTGGTGGAGATAAGGGGGCTCGAACCCCTGACCTTACGAATGCCATTCGTACGCTCTGCCAACTGAGCTATATCCCCATATTTTGTTATATTACCATTTTAATTTGCTTATGTCAAGAATATGAGTTTTTAACACTTTATTATTTTTTTGCATATAATAAATTAAGTCAAACAAAAGGAGGAAAAATGTCAGAAACAATTATGAATGCCGCAACAGTAAAATATACTTATTCGGGGGCTTCTGGCCAAATAACTGAAACATCAAACACTGCCAATATCACACTCAAAAACGAAAATTCGTTAACCATTTCAAAAACTTCACAAACAACATCATTTGCTCCCGGAAGCTCCATAACATACATTATAACCATTGAAAATACAGGAACTAGCTATTTTTCGGGCGTAAGAATAACAGACAACCTATCCGGTTCCGGATATTTATACTATGTATCAAAAAGTGCTCTACTTTATTATAATCAACAATATCTTGCACCAGAAATTGCTTCAACCTCACCTTTGGTCTTTACGCTTCCACCGCTATCTGCTGGACAAAAAATGATATTAAATTATACATGTAAAATACCCACTTCAATTCCATCAAGCGTGTCAAAGATAACTAACTCGGTTGAAGGAATCGGCTACACATACAATTCAACAGCAAAATCATATTCGAGTTATACAATAACTCGTTCTACCACTGCAAACATTTCAATAACCAAAGAAGCTTCAGCCTCATCTGTCGCCCTTAACGAGCTCTTTAATTACAAAATAACATTAAAAAATAATGGATCTTTAGACGCAAGTGTTAATTCGGTTACAGATAATTTGCCAACAAATTTTAAGTTGAGTTCTGTAAAATTAAAAATAGGCTCAAATGCTGAGACGACCCTCTCTAATAGTGATTATGAATTAAATTCTCCTAATGAATTTAAAGTCCCATCTTCAAGCGGACCAACAATAACTGTACCGGCTGCTTCAAGTACTATTATAACTTTGAATGGTTACTTTGCTAGTTGATACAAAATCTTTACTATCTTTTCTATGAATTTAGACATATCAAAACAAAAAAATCGAATTAATAATTCGATTTTTTACTTTCAGCGTAAAAATTTTTACAAAATTTAATAAATACGATATTTGTTTTAGTTGCAATTATTTGTCTCTTTGTTTTATAATCATTAAAAAAGGAGGAATAACTTTATGACTACAAAAAATGATTACTTTAAATTAGGAAGATTAGTTAGTATAATTCTTGCCATTATCCCAATAACATCTTGGATTTTAGGTGTTGCGACTCGTTTTATGGAAGGCAAAATCGTCGCAGGCCTTTTAAGATTATTATTGGGCTGGAATATCATATGGTTAATTGATCTACTATTAATCTTATTTACTGGCAGAATAATGAGAATTTTAAATATCTAACATTTCACCAGAAAAAAGATAACTTTAAAAATCTTAAAATAAAAAGATAACACAAATGAGTGTTATCTTTTTTCTTGTTGCCGTTATATTCTTAATGTAAAATGGTTTTTAAATATTAACTCACGAACCTTTGTTTATTAAATAAAACTTTTTTGTTACCAAGATTATTTATCCATACATTATACAAAAGCAAATCTAAATTTTATCACTTTGGTGCCGAAGGCGGGATTTGAACCCGCATGGTTTCCCGCACGATTTTGAGTCGTGTGCGTCTGCCGTTCCGCCACTTCGGCAAATTACTTGCAAACAAACGAGTAAATTATAATATAGTTCTACGTTTATTGCAAGTATTTTATCTAATTTTCTTCTCCCACTTCTAATTTATTTCTTAAAATATTTATTGTTTTTTTATCTTTTATAGCAACAAAAAAGTACACAAATGAAGAAAACACAAAAACTATTGTTGATATACATAACATGGCAACACAAAATCCATCAAATATCTTAATTGGTTTAAAAACAAATTCATATTCACTTCCCAACGTTGTCAAAACAAGGGTATAAGAATTTTTAAAATATCCTATTTGTGTTTCATTATACAATTTTCCATCTTCAAAAAACAAATAATCCCTTTCTTCTGTTCCATCACTTTTTTGCAATAATGTTTTTCCATTATATATTTCATATTTCAAGGCGCCAGAATTTGATTTTCCCAATATCTTTATACTCAAATTCTGATCTACTGTAACAATCTTTCCTAATTCTGGCACATATTGACTCACTTTTACAGTAGTCTTATATAATCTATTTTTTCTATACGTTTTTTGATGCATTACCCCAACACCAACAGCAGCCAAAAAAACTATAATTATTGAAACAACTGCTATAATTGCAAATATTTTTTTATATTTTGAATCCAATAAATTAATTTTTTTAAATTTCATTTCTTATCCTCCTAAAGCTTATTTATTTTTAATGTATCTACAAAAGCAAACCCCGAAAAGCCATTTTGTTTTAACTTGTCAATAAAATTTTTCATATTTTTGGGTTTCTTAAAAATAGACACATCATATTGTTGTTTTAGCACCTGTTTTGCCAACAACACATCACACATTTTTTCATTTTCATAAAATAAAGCAATCAAAGACCTTTTAAACTGTATTTTGTCATTTTCCATTAATAGCATAGTAATGGGATCAAATCCCATAGAAAATCCAACAGCCGGAACGTCAATACCAATCATTTTATTTATCATTTTATCGTATCTTCCGCCACCGCCTACAGCCCTTAAAAATCCATCATCGGTATATGCCTCAAAAACCATACCGGTGTAATATCCTTGACCTCGAACTATAGTTATATCAAATTGAATGTAAAACTTTGATGGATCAATCTTTCTATTTTCTTCAATAGCAACAGTTTCTATAATTGAATGAACAACTCCATTAACTATATCAATTGTATCTTTTAAATTGTTAATCACTTCAGCGTCGCCATCTACCGAATCAATTCCTCTATTAACAACATCTTTAAGTTTATCTACCAATTTAATAATAACAGCCTCTTCATAATTCATTTGCCTCAGCTCTCTAATTACACCATCAAAGCCCAAATCAGCAAGTTTGTCAATAATCCTAGCCACATTTTGAATCTGAGAATCTAAAAAACCAGCATTTTTTATAATACAATTAATTAATCTTCTGTCATTTATTTTTATTATCAAAGAATTAAAGCCTAATTTTGCATAAGCCTCAAATGCGGTAATAAGAAGGTCTATTTCAGACCAATGTGTTTTATCACCAAAAACATCAATATCACATTGCGTAAATTCTCTATATCGACCAAGCTGTGGCTTTTCGGCTCTAAAAGATTTGTCTATTTGTATTGCTTTAAAAGGGCATATCAAACTTTCTCTATTGTTTGCATAAAATCTACTAAGTGGCACAGTCAAATCATATCTAAGCCCTTCTTCAGTAATATCGTCTATAGACAAATTTTCCTTTTTTAAATTCAACTTTTCGCCCCGCTTAATCGTCTTAAACATCATTTTTAAATTATCGCCACCTTCACTGCCCTCTAATAGATTAAGATGTTCAAGAATAGGAGTAGATATTAATTGATATCCATTTTTTTGATATACCTCTAAAATTTTTTGTCTGACAAATTCTCTCATTCGCGACTCTTTTGGCAAATATTCTTTTGTCCCTTTTATTGGATTCAAATTCCTCTTCATTTTACAATCCTCTTCTCCAACTTTTCAATAAATCTATTTAGCTTTTCTTTTGCAATTAACGAATCTTTTTCAGTAGTAGGCAAAGTTCTTAATGCTCTTCGAATAAGTGAAATTCTGTCAGCATTTAAAGATACTTCTTTTTGTAAGATATTATATAAATCATCTCGAGGTTTTCGATCGTCAAAAGAATAATTCTGTCCTAAAAACAACTTATCACCATTAGAAAGAATGGCATATATTCTATCTCTAAGAAAAACATTTTCTTTAGCCTCTGGAACATTTTCTTCATCTAATAATTCATTAAGTAATTTTAGCACTCCAAAGCATGATACATCTCTGCCTTTTTGTAAGTTGCGTTCATAGTCAGAAACAACTTTTTCTGGTTCAATGTTCATAAAACACCTCCGTGATAATTATAACGAACAAAATCAAAATGGTCAATCAAATCTAAAAATAATATAACTCCATAATAAATTTAAATTGTTGCAATGAAAATCAAATTTAATTATAATAGAAACAAGCGGGTGTGGCGAAATTGGCAGACGCGCTAGATTCAGGTTCTAGTTCCCCCAAAAGAGTGCAGGTTCAAGTCCTGTCACCCGCACCAGACAAGAATAAAACGAACCTTGATAAATCTTCAAAGTTCGTTTTATTTTTTAATAATAATTGGTTTGGTGTATATATTAAATAATTATGTTATTAGATAAGGCTATTAATAATCGCTAAAGACTTTTCTTTAAAACTATCATTTAGAACATTCATACTTTGATCTATTTTTAATAAATTTAATAATTCATTTAAGTTATCTTGAATGTTCATAATCTTTTTATATTCTTTAAAACTATTGCTTAATTCAGTATTTCCATTGTCATTTTCTGTTGTTATTAAATTATATAAATTTGTTAAATAGAACAATATACAAACCGCTAATTTATCAAAATCTTCTTTTTCATCTGTTCGATATATATCAACAAGTTGTTCTACAAATTTATTAGATATTTCTTCATAACTTATTTCTTTGCCTGATCTGTCTTTTTTAGTTGGAAGATTAGGCTTAAATTCAAGATTATTTAATCTTGCAAATATTTTTAAAATAATTATAATGTTTAAAGATGACTTATACGAAACATTTAACCCATTTTCAACAGCCTGTAATTTGTTTACCCTTCCATAACAAGATTCAAAATTTTTAAAATAATTTTTATTTGAATCTAAAAACGCTTGAATTTTTTCATTATCATATTCTTCGGGTGTTTCATTATTACTATTTATTTTTAAATCATCGATATAATTTTTAAATTCTTGCTCATTTAATGCTTGCTTGAATAAATCTTGTATTTTTTTCGAATTATTTACTAAAATGTTGGCAATAGCAACATTGTTTTTGAAAATTCCAATATTTTTTAAG
>CALVJV010000047.1 GCA_944332395.1 uncultured Clostridia bacterium
TGTGCCATCACGCAGATAATGTATGCCTATCGGCTGCCAGTAGTATGCCGACAGGTCAAGGTCTGCCGTCTGCTTGAAATATATGCCGGAGTAGTAGTAAACGTTATAAACATGGTTTGCCTCGATTGGATTGGGTGTATAAATTGTCCAGGAAAGGTAGGCTAAATCCCACTCGTTTTGAATAAGGTATGGGTCATCTTGACCGCCGCTGCCAGAAAGAGTGTAGTTATTGAAGTCTTTGCCTGCAGCTGACCAAGCGGCTTCGTCCGTCCAGTATTTGCTGGTGTCGGTTGGAGCGGTGGCCACAGCGGTGGTTTGGGTTAGGTCAGTTCTTCCCCCGTAATTTTTTAAAGCAAGGCCGGTGGCAAGAGCAATCAAAGCAAATATAGCCGCAAAAATGGTGGCAAAAATTTTTAATCTTCTGCCCTTATCTTTTGTTGCAATGTTTGAAATGATTTTTTTCACTGCCCACCTCTTGTTTTTAATATAATTTTATTCTCTGCAAATTTTAGCAAATTTTGCCAAATTTCGCAAACAAAAACAATAAGATTTATCAAAAAATGTTGTGAGCGGCAAAGTTTGTAAGTGTTTAGGCCTGGGCCGCCACGTCAAACCTTAAGTTCGAGCTGGGCATAAGGTTGCCCCATCAAAACATGTTCAAATTGCCCATTTGTTTTTTTGACAAGCGGCTTGACGCTCACATTTTTTTGAAAAATCATCACAACGTCACTGCCACCAAACAAGAAAAAGCCCATCGGGTCGCCTTTTTTGACAAAACGCCCCTTACGCAACCCCTTTTCAAAATTGACAGAACACACTTGCGACATTCCAATAGGCAAAATTGCCACCAAGCCAAATTTTTCAGTTTGAACTATCACGCAAGCGCGCTGTTCAATCATTTGAAAGCCGGTTTCATTGAAATACACATATTTTTTCAACCGTTTGTCCCACTCGGTGATGCCTCCGCCAGCACCTGCGCCCGCAATTTTTTTTATCTGAACAATTTTGCCCGAAACAGGAAAGTGGTAGCGATGATAATCGTTCATGGCAAGAAAGGTGTGAGTCATGGTGCCGCCCGCAAAGGCTTTTGCAAATTCGCCACCGCCAAGAAGCTGCTCGATTGAACTGAGTTTTGCCGACTTTAGGTTGACATCTTTGTGGACAAGGTTGCTCTCATCATCAATTTGATAAAATCCCATTGGTTGCGAGTCGGCAGGGGCGACCACACTGCACTGTGCAATCGGTCTGGCGGCAGAAGAAGAGAGTTTTCGGCTGAAAAACTGATTGAAGGTTTTCCAGTTTTTTTCATCTTCATACCAGCCCTTGTCTAAGCCAAAACTTTGGTCTTTTCGCAGCAACTCACAACGCGTTTTGCTCCAGCTTTTTTTGCTAGACAAAAATTTGCCCCATGCTTTTGAAAAGCGCTTGATCCAACTTGCAATTGGCTCAAGATATTGCAGCGAAGGATAGTAAAACCCTTTGCCTTTAAGCTGGTCAAGCGGCTGGTCAAACAAATACCAAAAATACCCCGTCGTTTGATCCATTGCCTGAAAAAGAGAGCTGTATTTTGGCTCTTTCAAAACCTGCCAAGGGTCGCATTTGACAGCCCAATCCAAAAATTGATAAAGTTCTTCAAGCGATTGAGCGGGATTGGTTGCTTTGTCGGGATTATTTTTCTTTGCCAAAGCCAAACTTTTTTCAACCAAAGCCTTAAGATTTTGGTCTTTTTGCACAAATTTGATAAATTCTCTCGTTATTTTTTCATGTTTAACAGTTTTCATCACAACAATTATACCACAACCAACCAAACATCACAACTTTTTTGAGCGTAAAACCATCTTGACACAAAAAACACAGCAAAAAAGCACCCTCGTCAAAGAAGGTGCTTTTGCATTTTTCTATTGTTTTTTAAAATCTATCTGGTGCGGATAACAGGAACTATCACCCTAAAAATCTGACGATTTTTAGGGAACCCGATGAACCTTGCAGGTTCAACTCCTGTTGTAATAGTATTCAAATATTTGGTATTCAAGTCTATTTTGTATGATTTTTGATAACACTTCTTTAACTTTCGTGTAGTCAGGCTTATCTTGAATGAGCGGAAGTGTGTTTTGAATTTTTTTTAATTTTATATCCAATTTTAGTTGTGTCAAAGTTTTATTTTTACCATTCTAGTCAAAAATTGACAAATTTAGTTTTTCTGGCGTGTGCTTGTCTGGCGGAGCTTTAGCGACGCCACTTGTTCAAGACAAGCACATGTCTAAATGCCAAAGTTAAATTCCTTGATTGTTTTCATTTAATTCTGTTTTTATTAATTTTTCAAAATTTGGGATTTCTTCTGTAAAGAGTCTTGTCAGGTTTTTCTTTAGTGTTTCTTCGCAATCCTGTAATCCATTTTGAATTTGGTCTTTTTCAAGTAATATCTCAGATCGGAAAACCCTTGCCCAAATATTTGGTAATTCCGCATTTTTATGAGAAATGTTAAATTTTTTAGAATTGGCTTGAGTTATTTTATATAATTTTATACAAGCAGCATTAGAAGTGTTGGATATTGTTCCAACACAACTGCTTTTATAATTTCCATATACCTCTATTTCATACAAAAAACTATAACCATTATTCCATCCAAAAGAATGGTCGTTTGATTTTGGAATTAACTCATTCATATAGCGTGTGGTAAAACGAATATATGTATTAGAACAATTATCTCTATCAAAAATAATTCCGTAGGTGTCTGCATTTTGTTCTATAAAATCTTGTATATAATTTGATATTGAAGCAGCTTCATTTGGTCTATATTGAAATATTAACTCTAAAGCATCTCTATGTTTTTTATAGATTTCGTTACATATTTTCTTTATTTCATTATCCATTAAAATTTCCCTCCCTAACATTGATACATAATTTTTTAATAAAAGTTTTGCATCTGGTAAAAGTTCTTCATTTTCTGTTAAGATTTCTTCTATGCATTCTTTAATCATATAATAAGTGGCACTACACCAATATTCTGAATCTTGAGCTTCTTTTCCTTCAGGAGTTAAGAATATAAATAGGTTTGTGTAGTCTTTATAATATTCTAATATTTTATTTCTATAATTTATTGTTTGATTTTTACTTTCGGAAGAATATATCTTATTTTCTATCGTTATTGTAAACTGACAATTATCTGATACCATAAAGATATCAAGATTGTTCCATTCTCTTCTTATTAAAAAATCATAATAGTCTAATAATGAAATTTTAATTATATCAGAATTTATAATTCTGTTGTTTTTATTTGCTTTAATGACTTTTTGCATAAATTTTCTGACAAATTTATCTCCAATATTATGGTTTGCATTTGCATTTAACAACCATTTTAAAAAGTTACTGTGCTTAATTTCTTTGTTTTCAATTCCTGTGATTTTAAAAAAATTAACCTCGTTGTTATACTTTGTTAGTTTGTCAAGTTCATCAATATCAAGCATAAATTGTTCAAGCTTTTCTATAGATTTGTCTTTTTCCATTTTATCCTCCATTATATTTTTTTTGAATAACACTTAATTTCCCCATAATTTTTTCTCTTGTTTCTTTTGGCGAAACAAGTTCAATAACTTCACCATATTGCAAACACCAATATATAAGGGCCTGTTCGTTTGATTTTATTTCCGCATAAATCTCATTATCTTTCTTGTATATTTTGGCGTTTTCTCCAAACCATTCGTAAACATAAGTTGTGGCATTCTCATCAGATAACTTTAATGTTGCAGTTATGCTATCTTTCCCAAAAACATAAATGTGCTCATTTATATATTTAGAAATATCAAGTCCTTTTTCAAAACCTTTCATTTCTGTTATGGGCTTGCGTTCATCTTCCAAAATCTTTATGTTTTTAATAAAATCAACTTTGTAATTGCCAATTTCATTGAAATAATCATAATTGCAAATCAAATAATATCGGCCTTGACTATTCACAAGAAAGTAGGGATTTATGACATAAGGTTTTTCTCTATTTCCTTTTTCAAAATAAGGTCTAACATATTGAAATAAAATCTTTTTATTTTTGTCTATGGCTTCTTGAATGATTTCTATGTTATAAAACAACTCTTTATTATCAGTTCTATTTATTTGGTCAGATTTAAACACATAGTTATATTTTTTTCGTTGATATTTACTTAATTGGCTAGAAATTTTAATTGCCAAATCTTTTGCTTGCTTGCCATTTATTGATTTACTTGAAAATAGTGCATCAACAATAAAAGAAACTTCGCTTGGCTCTAATGTTCTATCAGCAATATAACTGCCTTTGTGAGGAATTTTGATTATATCAATTCCAATATCAATCAACGAGTCAATGTTGCTTGCAATGGATTTTCTTTCACAATCCATATTATAAATTTGTTTTATTCTTTCAGCGATATCTTTCTGTGTTAGCAAATGATTTTCATCACTATATTCTTTCAAAATCTCAAGAGTGTATATTATTGATAATTTTTTATTTGATTCAAGTGCCATTGTTACCTCAAAAGTATTATAACACAAATTCTCACTCAATGTCCAACAATTCGGACTTTAATCAGTCTTTTTATCTTGTAAAATAGAAGAATTGCTCCAGTCTTTATACACATAATATTTCAACTCATCAGCAATCGGCAAAGAAGAATATATTGCTGGTCTACCAATAACTATTTGCTTTCTGGCCATAATACCCAAATTTCCTATACTGTCTAAATCTTTTCTGTTTGGCAGATGATTTTTTCGTTTTTCAACATTTCTTGATAATTGACTCGTGATAACGAACACAACACCATAAGACCATGAAATTTCAAGTAGTATTTTTAAAAACCAGTCTTTTCTATCATCTAAAAGTTGCCAGTAATCAATAAAAACAACCCTTAAAACATTATGCTTCGCTTCATATTGAATTTTTTTGGCTATCTCAATTGAAGACATATAATCATTTACTACGCCTTTTATATTTTTGTAATCAAAGAAATAAGCACTTTCTTCTCCAGATATATCAAAATAAAGGCAATTAAATGACTTAGAATATGTCTTAAACAACTCACAACAAGTTCTAGTTTTCCCAACTGCAGGTCTACCTGTTAATAAAATTAGATTTCCATTTTCCAAATCTTTTTTTGTAATAATGCCATCAATTTGAATTTCTTTTATTTTCATAATTTCTCCTTTGCTTATGATTATAACAAATTCAATGTTCTAAAAATCGGACATAAAAGTGTTCAAATCAATTGTTTAATAAGAATAATTGTGTTAGAATGTAGTTATTGATAAAGGAGATTTAATTATGCGTTGGAAAATCAATTATTATCTAAATGAAGGGGCTCAAAGAACAGGAGTTCCTGCCTATTCTGAGACAATAAATGGTGATAGAAATTTTGTTGTATCTTGGGCACAAAATAAAATTAGAACAAGCAATTTCAAATTTTACGACATTCAACAATTATAAAAAATTGAACCTAGAATTTCTAGGTTCAATTTACTTTTAACGTGGTGCGGATAACAGGAACTATCACCCTAAAAATCTGACGATTTTTAGGGAAACCGATGAACCTTGCAGGTTCAACTCCTGTTGATAATATGTATTTAAAATTTAAGTGGTGCGGATAACAGGAGTTGAACCTGCACCCTTTCGGACTGGAACCTAAATCCAGCGCGTCTGCCACTGCCACCCCAAAAATGCCTACGCATTTTCGGGGAACCCCGGTCCGCCATATCCGCACATATATTTTTACTTTTTCTTTGGCGGAGTGTCAAACGAAGAGCTTGTTCTTTGCCTTATGTTTGCATCCAACGCGTCTAATCACCCTGAAAATGTGACGGTTTTCAGGGAAGCCCGAGCCACTCCCGACCCCAAAAATGCCTGCGCATTTTCGGGGAACC
>CALVJV010000048.1 GCA_944332395.1 uncultured Clostridia bacterium
GAAGGCTTTTTAAGAGTTCTTTCATTTCTTCACGTTTGGAAACTCCATCCATTGGACAAGTCTTTGGCATAACTGCTATGTTATTTTTTCGAATGCATTTTTGAATTTCCTTTTCTGGAGCGTAAATAAGTGGACGAATTAGGGTAATTTGAGAACGATCCATATAACTAACAGGAGCAAAAGTAGAAATGCTACCTGTATATAGTAAATTAAGTAAAAAAGTCTCTAACACATCGTCTTCATTATGACCAAGGGCAATTTTGTTGCACCCAAGTTCAATAGCGGTAGAATTTAAAATACCTCTTCTTAAATTAGCACATAAAGAACATGGATTTTTTTCTTTACGAATATCAAAGACAATTTCTTTAATATGACTTTCTTTTTCCACATATTCTACCCCGATGGTATCACAGGTAGACTGTAAAAAAGCAGTATCAAAAAAAGGAAATCCAGGATTTACACTAACAGCAACAATAGAAAAAGAATGAGGATAAAAACGCTGTAATTCTTTTAAACCCATTAACATGGTAATAGAATCCTTTCCACCAGAAAGTCCTACTGCTATTTTATCTCCCTCTTGTATCATAGAATAATCATCAATCGCTTTTCGCATATAACTTAATATTTTTTGAATTTGCATGAAATACACCTCTTTGTAAGACTAATACTATTGTATTATTGTACACTGTTTTAAAAAGGTTTGCAACATGTAGGAAAAAAATGATATTCATGTTACTGTTTAATAGTAGAACGCATTTAAAGTCCACGTGATTAAAATACTTTTTTGATCATGGAAAAAATGATAGAACGGTTTACAAATGTTTATTTTTTTGATATAGTATAAAAGCAGATGTATCTATAGCTTAGCAGGATAGAGCACCCGCCTCCTAAGGTTTTGCTTTATCCAAAAGAGCAAATGACATATAAGTATTGATATATAAGGTTTATGAGCAATTATAACAAATAACTTAAAAATATCATTTACCCAGTTTTACCCAGTTTTCTTGGGTAAAAAAATAAATATGTGCTAGTAGCTCATCTGGATAGAGCACTTTCCTCCTAAGAAAGGGGTAGGGGGTTCAAGTCCCTCCTGGCACACCATAAAATAATTTTTCTAAGTTGATTGCTAGTCTTGAAGAAAAATTATTAGTACGGTGCTTATGTAATTTTTTTACATAAGCATTTTTCAACTTACTTTCTTTGCTTTTTCTATTTCTTGTTCAATATGTTTTTGACTTACTTTTATATAAAATTTTCTTGTAGTTTGGTAATCTGCGTGGCCGCATTAATTCCTGAAGTACGACGTCGTCCATACCTTTTTCAGACCAATATGTAGCGAAAGAATGTCTTAATCCATATGGTGTTACACATTCTAAATTATATTTAGCACGAAATTGGCGAAGAGCATTAGATAAACTTTCAGGAACATATGGGTAATAATTTCTACCCAAAAAAGTATATTGTTCTTCATTCCATTTCCAATGTCTATCTTTTATTGCTCTCGCATTTTTAAATATTTCTTGTTGTTCTTTTTTATGGTCTAATAAAATTTTTTTTATTCTATCATTTAGACTAAAAGGTATTTTGCGATAACTGTCAGTAGTTTTTAACTTATCATCAAATCTAATTTTGCATATAGGGTCCATATTATCATCATATTCGTTTGCTGTTTTAAAAGCATTATCGATAAATAGAAATCCTTTATCAAAATTTATTGAACTCCATTTTAAACCGACAGGCTTCTTCTGGTCGTAATCCGTGTTAAAAGCATTATTTCAAATAATAAAGCTATATCTCTATGTATATGATTAGGATTATTATTATTTTCTTTATGCTCTTTTTCAAATAAATCTAACCATATATCCTGTCTATCAGGGTCTATATAATTTTCATTATCATCTTTACCTGTTTTTATTTTTTCAGGTGGTTTATCTACTTTGACCATAGGGTTATGACTAAATCCCTTTTCTTTTATAGCATACTTAAATAATAAATTTAATACTACATAAGATTTGTGCTTAGCATTTTGTGACTTTATGTTCTTTAGTAGACTTACAATACAATTTTCTGTAAGTTGTGAAAGATATATCTTTTTTTCATTTTTCAGAAAAGGTAGAATATCTTTTTTTAATCTGTTACGATTACCATCAAGAGTTTTACGACTTATTGGCTCAGGATTGTCCTCTGTTTTCTTACACAGTGCTTGTCTATATTTTAACCATTCAATAGCTAAATCTTCTATGATAATTTGTTCTTTTTGTGTAGAAATTTGTTCACCAGTATTTACATTATGTATTATGGGGGTGGTAGTATTAACAATATTAGCTTGTGGAGATATTGCTGTAAAACTACCATTATTAGTAGTTGAAACAACATTTTTATTATAAAATGGAATAATATTGTTTTGAATACTTATATTTTCTAAAATATGTGCATTTATGGTATTGATTTTATTTACTATAATCAATGTCTTTTCCATTATTTCAGGGGATATAATTCCAGTACTATTGATACTTTGAACCAATCTTTGTGAAATTCTATCATCAATTTTAAAAGTGATTAAACCCTGATTATAACTTGTATCAATACATTGTATAATCTTATCTAATAGTCCTGATAATGCTAATTCAGCTGTTGTTCCACTACTTTGAGGTCTTTGACTTGGGCCACCTCCTAACTTTAAGGACATTCTTGCGAGATAATATCCATTACCTTTTAAAAGTATAGATACTTCATATTTTTTAGCTTTTTCTTTAACTTTTTCCATATCTGTAATTTCTCCTCTCCATTCAATTTAATGAAAATGTGGTAAATTTATGGTAAAAGTTATTAGAATAAATTTACCACATATCATATCGTCCAATAATTTAAAAATCAACACTTGGTGCTTTAATCTTTATAAATTCCATAATTTTTTT
>CALVJV010000049.1 GCA_944332395.1 uncultured Clostridia bacterium
AATCTTGAAATTTCTGTGCAAACTAAAATATCATTAGATTGAAGTTTTTTTATCATTTTTCCTAATTGTCTTTTATCATAATTTTTAGTTCCAGAAATTGTTTCTTCAATCCAACTTTCAACTTTAAGATTTTGAGAATTTAAGAAGTGTGTTATCTCAAACCGTTGATTCTCTACTGTTTGTTTATCTGTACTTACTCTAATATAACCATATATCATATTTTTGTCCTCCATATAAATTATAATTAAAAACTTAGAATAATTAGTTTTTAATGTATAAATTATACGACCAATTTTAAGAGGCAAAGACATTAAAAAATATCAATATAATTTTAATAATCTATACATAATTTCAACTTTTCCTAGCCGAAAGTTAAATATAGAAGACTATTTTGCTATTAAAAAGTATTTATTATCTTTTGGAATTGAGAAATTAGAACAAACTGGACAAACTCATGTTATAAATGGAATCAAAATCAAAGCTAGAAAAAAGACTAATAATAACTGGTTTGAAACTCAAGATAGTATAGCTTATTGGGACGATTTTTTTAAACAAAAAATCATTTATTCTGAAATTGTTCAAACTCCTCAATTTTATTTAGATACAGAAAATTATTTCCCTGAAGCTACAACATTTATTATGACCGGTGAAAATCTTGAATTTGTAATAGCATGTTTAAATTCAAAATTATATAATTATTGTTTTAAAAAGTTTTATTCTGGTGGTGGATTGGGAGAACATGGCTATAGATACAAAAAGGCTTTTATAGAAAAACTTCCTTTGCCTAAAATTACAAATTTTTCCATTTTACAAAAAATTAAAACTTTAGTTATATTGTTACAAAAAACTTCAAATAAAGATGAGTATGATAATTATATTGATCAAATTGATGATATTTTGTTTAAACTTGCAGATATTTCAGATGAAGAAAAAAAGGTGATTAACAGTCGTTAATTACCTTTTTTAATATATTCTGTTTCTTTTTCACTTATATTATACATATTATAAACTAATTCATTTATCTGCATAACAAATTCTTTTTTATTATGGGCATTGTTCATATTGTCATATATTTTTTCAAATAAATCATTTTCAGTTTCAGTCGGTTCTTTTACTGGTAGGACAAGTAATCTATTTGTCTTTAATTCGCCTTCAATACCACCTCCCATATAAAATTTCCTTAATGCAAAATATAATAAATCCGAATTTAATAAACAACATAAATATTTTAAATGAGATCCACAAATTATATTGCCTGGGGCAATAACAAAATATTGCTTATCATCATAAGCAAACGACGGCTCTTGAGTCATAATACATGGGTATACAATTTTTTGTTTAAAAAAATCGTCCATATAAATGCAATTTCTTAGATTATAAGGAGTGTCGCCTTTATCATATCTTTTAATTAGTTTATCGTAAAATTTATCTAAATACCCCTTTATGGCTGGATATTCATTAACATCTATAGCCTTTTCATTTTTGCTTTTATTTCCATTATGTGTGTTTATCAAATACAAATTTTTAAATTCATATGAATATTTTTTAATATCTTTGCCGCGTAAAATTGGTCGTATAATTTCGGCAGATTTTGGATCTTCTTTAATAAGTTTATTTTTAGTACTTTCATCGATTACAAATGCTTCATTAAATCCTGTTTTAATTCCGAAATTTATTCTTAATTTCCAATCACTTAATGGTACACCCATTGTTTCTATTTTGCTTTTTATAGACAACTCTGTTTTATTCAATATAAGCCAATTTTCGTCGTATACTTTATAAGACATTAAATTTTTATTTTGTTCAATATAATTGCTCAAATTATTTAAACAATCATCTTTTATAATACAACAGTTCGTAGAGCCATTATTTTCTCCTTTTGTAAAAAGCAAAATATTAACATCAACAGTCGCAGATTCAAATACTTTAGTTCCAAAGAAATCGATTAACAATAATGGATTTGTATGTTTTACGAAGAAATTTCTTAATTGATTGCCGTATTCAGCCCTCATCCATTTATTTGATGTAATATATGTTAATATCCCGTTTTCTTTTAGAACATTATATCCAAATTCATAGAATATACAATACAAATCACCAGTTCTAGTAAAGGTTTTATAATTTTGTTTTGCAATTTTATCTGCCTCTTCATGCATTTTTTGCAATTGAACATAAGGCGGGTTACCGATAACAATATCAAAACCATCTTTTATCCCAAACATCCAATCTGGATCAAACCAATTGGTAGCCTCATTCTCAAATGGTTTCCATGCCGATAGCTGTTGATATCGCATAGTTGCTTGTTTTTGATAATTGGCAATAGTATTTAATAGCATATCTTGTTGAATATCTTTAAATTCTAGCTTTAATTCTGTTCTACGGTCACTCTCTGCATTGAAATATTCATCTCTAACATCTTTAAGGCGTTTTATATGAACTTCATTTTCAAATAAAGACATTTGTGTAGTATCTTCTAATCCAATTAATGAGTTTGCAATAATAAACTTAAAATCAAGATTAGGAAGAGGATTAACACCACGATTTTCTTCCTCATCATCAACAGATTCTTCAATAATTAATGATAAAAAGCATCTTAATCTTGATATTTCTACCGCAATTGGTTGAATGTCGATACCAAATATAGAATTTTGAATAACTTTAAGTTTCCTTATATAATCTAAATCACCAGATTTAAATTTTTTCTCAAATTCTTTTTTTAAAAATATATCATTAAAATTCTCTGTTGCTTTATCAAACCACATATCTGCACTTGGATCAACTTCTTGTAATATATAAACTATTTTTTGTAGCATTCCAATTGGGAAAGCCCCAGAACCACATGCTGGATCTAAAATAGTAATAGTGTATAGTGCATTAATTATCGATTTCTTCTCCTTCTCATCAAATATTGCAAGATTATCATCTTCCTTTCCATAAGAAATTAAAGCTTTTAATCTTGTTTCCTCGATAGATGTTTTAGTTTTTAAATATTCAAGCAAACTGCTATCAACCATATAATCCACAATATCTCTTGGGGTATAAAAACTTCCAGTGCTTTTCTTTGCATTTTCACCCGTTTCTGGATTGATTTCTGCAAGCAAGTTTTCAAATATTCTACCAAGCATTTCTGGATCTATTGATAATTCAATATCGTAAGAAGTATTTTCATCAACAGTAAAATTATATTGATTTAAAACATTATAAAACTCTATAAACCATTGATTTG
>CALVJV010000050.1 GCA_944332395.1 uncultured Clostridia bacterium
TATTGTGTTCTTTTGCGTATTTTAGTCCAATTTTTCCCATTGTGAATGGAGAATGAATATGCACAATATCAAGATGTGCGCCTTTTAATGCTTGTTTAAATTTTTTATCAAGCTTTGGCAAGGCCAAGTCGTAGTCCAAGAAAAAGATTTTCATTATTTTGCTTCTAACAACTTTGTATGGAAAGTTGTCAACAAATTCTGTTCTGCCTTTTGGAACAAAAACTGTTACATCGCAATATTCGCTCAAGCCTCTTGCATAGTTGTCCACAACCTGTATTACTCCATCAACAAGTGGATAGAATGTGTCGCAAAATAATCCAATGTGTATTTTTTTGTCCTGCATAGTTGTTTTTACCTAAAAAATTTTTAATTAATTTTATATAAAAATCCTAACAAAAAACAAGCACAAAGTAAAGTGATTATTCAATAAAAGGAATTCATCAATTAATACATATAATAATTTATTATGAAATTTTGATTCTGGGATTGAAAAATAGTTAAATTTTTGGTATCATTTTTTTTATGCGACAAATTTTTAATGATGATAGATTAATTACGTTGGAAGATCTTGAATTGATTTTAAATGAAAGTTTTAGCGTTCCTAATTTTAATGAAAAGGGAGCAGGGTCTTTTTGCAAATTTGTTCAAGTTGGCAATAAATATTATGCCGTTCTTTCTAGGCGGGCAGAAAAAATAGCTATTAATGCTATAAAAAATATTATGGACATAATAAACGATAGAGAGATTGCAGTGCCTATTCTTGGCGGGTTTTCTGAAAGTGAAGTAGATGAAGTAAAAAATTTTGCTTTAGTATTACCTAAGATAGAGGGATTTACATTGCCCAGTTATGTTTATACAATTTCAAAAAACATTTCACTTATTAAGAGTGCCGAGTCTATATCACAGCAAGCTTTTAACGCGCTAGCTGAAGAATGTGCGTTTATAAATGAAAAAAGCGTTCACATAGATTTTCATGGTGGGAATTTTATTTTTGAACCATCTACAGGAAATATCAGAATGATAGATTTAAAAAAGAGAAGGTCATACAAAGATCAAATTTTAATAAAAAAATTTATTAGGTTATCTGCGTATGATAAAATTAGGCAAATTAATAGCGAGCAAATTAAACGTCAAATTTTGGAAGGCGAGCAAATTGATATTGATTTTATTGTGGCGAAAAATATAATAAAGTCATATATTGCTTTGTGTAAGGCGGGCTTTAGTGAGGAGAAAATCGCATTGGCTATAAGAAGTATATATGGTGAAAAAACAGACATAGAGGACTTTGAAAAAAGAACGAAATAGAGCCATAGGATTGTTGCTTTATTAATATTTTGATTTATTGTTTATTATGTTTTGTAAAATCTTCAATTAGTGTTATACTAATTATTGTTAATAAAAAATGAGGAGGCCTAATTATGAAGAAAAAAATCTTATTGATGGTTTTTGCTCTTTTATTTGTTTGTTCGGGTGCGATGTTTTCAGTTGCTTGTGGTTCAAAATCATCGAAAAAGACATTAGAGATGATAAATTGTACTGTTGATCATCCAAACTTTGATGGTTCATCGTTTATCTATTACTATGGCGACAAAATTTCAATTACCAAAGACAATTTTAGTGTGACGGCTGTTTATTCGGATGGATCAGAGGAAAAGGTTACAGATTTTTCGCTAGAAAAAACGGGTTTGCCAGATGTTGCAAATCAAATTACTACATATTCGTTAACAATTTCATACAAAACTGCGCCTGAAATAGTTTACCAGGTTGTGGTTTCAAAAAAAGCATTAAATCCTGGAGTTGATAGCTATATTCAGTTTACTTTTTCTGGAGCGATGATAGATGTTGTTGAACAGACAGAAGCTATACAGCAATTAATATCTTCAAATAAAATGTATGTTGACGAGGATTTGAGTACTCAAACAGCAACAGATGTTGGAACCTATAACTTGGTTTTAAAGCCTACAGAAGGATATGAGTCTGACGTAATTGAGATTGTTTGGGAAATTTTGCCAAAACAAATAGCTATCCCAACAGTAATTAATTCTTCGTTTGAATATGATGGTAATGGTCATGCCATTGAATTAAATTATGACGAAGGAACAGAATTATTAATAAAAATATACGACGAAACAGCTCAAGATTATAATGGTTCATTGCAATATTCTGATGCTGGAACATATTATTATAAATTAGAAATAGAAAGTGAGAATTATATATTCACAAATCAAACAAGAGAAATTCAAGTTTGGATGCAAATAAATAAGAAGGTCTTAGAATTATCAAAAGATGACATTCAAATAGAGTCTGAAGTGTTTAAAAATTCTGCATACACAATTAGTGATTTAGATCATAACATAGATTTGAGTTTGTTTACTGTAGAAGGCTCTTTTATAAATGCTGGCTCATATTCTTTTGAGGTTACACCAAAAGAAAATACAACAAAAAACTATGAATGGAAAGATGGTTCTTCAATTGGAACATTTTATGTGTCTTTTGAAATTTTAAAAGCAACTCCAGATTATAGCAATTTGGCAGATCAAATAAAAGAAAATGTGGTGTTTGAGTATAATTACTATGAAGGTTTGAAATTGTCAGAAGTGATTTCTTCTAGTTATCCAAAGCAAGAATCATGGTTGGAAGAGAACATGAATTATAATCATTCTTCGTCAAGGTTCTATTTTGAGGGAGATGATCGTCTATTACAGGCGGGAACGACTTATGAAACTGTAAAATATTGTCCAGATTTGGAAAACTACGAGTTAGTTGATATAATAGTAAAGGTTGTAATAAATAAGGCAAAGTTGATTAT
>CALVJV010000051.1 GCA_944332395.1 uncultured Clostridia bacterium
TAATTGGCGAAAATTAAAAAGTGATGATGCTGATCCAAAAAAACAAACACTAGCGGTTACCCGATCTTGTATCTCTGATTGGTGGTTTTATTTGTCATTTTCATTATTAGGCACAATTGGATTAGGCCTGTTTTTGAGAGATGTATTGCACCAGACTCATGCTTTTTTAAATTCTAGTTCGATATTTTTTGCACTATCTGGAACATTTTTGAGAAATAACGGAAAGATAGAGTCATGGTATTTCAATTTGATTAGTGATGGATTAATGGTAGCCTTGTGGATATATGTTTCTTTTGATATTGGTTTTTCTACTATACCTTATGCTTTATCGTCTTTATGTTCAATGTTTAGTTCGGGAATAGGCTTAATAGTGTGGGAGAAGTTATACAAACGAAATCTTTCAACTACGGGAGAATATCTTGCAAAGTCCAGAAAGAAGATAAATAATATAATTGTCTTAAAACGGCAAATGCAGAATTTAAAATGGAAATCGGCTAGTGATGAAAATTGGCATGAGCGTTGTAGCATTAAAAAACAAAACAACAAGGAGAACACAAGTGGAAACCGTAATTAGGGCAAAAAATAATGTTACAAAGGGTATAACCGAAGTAAGTGGCATTCCAAAAACAGTTAGAGAAAGAGCTGAAATTTTACACGTGCTTAAAAAATATTCTCTGTTTGATATTTTGTGGTATAGTGTGTTTTTTGTGTTTGGCATGGTGTGTATAGCTATTTTTTATGATGATTGGACTATTTATTTAACGGTTGGAGAATTATTCATCTATCTTTTTTATGCAAACTTAATAGCTAGAGGTAAGGTTTTAGGCATATGGTTGAATTTTGTAGATTGTTTAATGTATGGGGCAATTTCATTTATAACCGGAGCTTATGGTGAATTGTTTAAAACAATGGTGATATCAAACATATTTAATATATATGGTGTAATAAGTTGGACAAAACAGGGAAATAACAATAATGACAAAAAAATAAAGGACAAAGCGAAGGAGCAAGACGATAAAAATATAAATATAGAAAAGAACAAGCCCATTAAGGGCAGCGTGAAATTAGCACCAAAGCAGTCTAATGAACTGCAAGTTCGGGCATTGAGTGTTAAAATGCTGGTTATATTAGTTGTTTTATATATTGTGAGTACGGTGGGCGTTTATTTTGTATTAGATCTAGTAAATACGACTTATGCTTATTTGGGCGCGATTACATTTACTGCGAGTATGTTTAATAAGTATTTGTCAATGGCTAGATACAAAGAAAGTTGGTGGGTGTCTTTGTTGGGAAGTTCTGTTTTAGTGGTGATGTGGACACTAATATTAATAAGTGGAGTAAAAGCCAATGGTGACTGGACAGCTTTGCCAGTGCTTGGCACTAATATAGCATCATTAGTTAATACGGTAAATGGAATTATTATTTGGAATAAGTTGTATAAAAGAACAATAATAAATGGTGGAGCATATTTGGCAATGAGACCAGTAAAAGTTAATAGAATAATAAAACTAAAAAGAAAATATGCTCACTTAAAATGGACAGAAAAGACTGACCATATTCCAACTCCCGAAGAAGTTGAACTTAATAGACGAATTTCTGTTTCGGTAAAAAGGGGACTATTCTCATAGATTTTTTTGTTTTTAAAAATTTTTAAAAATGTTTAAAAAATATTAAAAAAATGTTTGACAAACGAAATTTTGGAGAATATAATAATTAGCAGTCGAGTGAATAGACTGCTAACACTTTATTTGTTATATTGCTAGTGAGGTGCAAAATTTGGAGCTGTCTGAGAGAAAAAGAAAAATATTAAAGGCTTTAACAGCAGAACATATTAAAACTAATGAACCTGTTTCAAGCAAAGATATTGCTGAAAGATATCTAAAAGACATTTCTAGTGCTACGGTTAGAAACGAGATGGCTTCGTTAGAAGAACAAGGTGTAATAGCTAAAACGCATATTTCAAGTGGGAGAGTCCCTACAACGCTGGGATATCAAATGTTTATTGAAGAAATTTTACCAATGATAAAACCAACAGCAAAAGAAATAGAGCGAATAAAAGTTAGTATTTCGTCACGAATGAAAGAAATGGGATCGTTGGTAGAAGAAACGGCAAAGGCGCTTTCTGATATTAGTGGATTGCCATCGGTTGCTTTATCTGGCGTATCGGGGAAAGCGATTGTTCAATCAATTAAAATTTTTAAGATTACCGAAAATCAATGTTTGGTTGTTGTGGTTACTAATGAAGGAATAATAAAAGATATTGTAATAGATAATGCAAGGTCTAGTGAAAAAATTTGTCAAGATGCAAGTTCGTTTTTGACAAAAGCGTTTTACAACAAACCAATAGAGGGTATAAACAAAAATTTAGTCAGTGAAGAACTTAATAGATTTGGCATGATGCTACAAATGCTAATTGCCGTGGTAGAGCAACAAAAAAATAAAATAGAAATAGCGACTTCTGGCGGTGGAAAGTTGTTCGATAAATTTGAGAATGTAAATCAAGCACGAGGTTTATACCAGTTGATGGAAGATAAAACTAGGCTAAAAGAACTTGTTAATAAAAATAGTGATGAAGTTGTTGTGCAGGTAAAAGATCTAGATGGAACAGAATGTGCGGTAGTGTCGGCAACAATTCACGACAAAAACAATCAAACAATTTCGGTAGCGGTAATGGGCCCAGCAAGAATGGATTATGAGAAGGTTATAAAAACCATAAAAGGTTTTTCAAAGATAATTGATAAGGAGTAAAAGACTTGGACGAGAAACAGAAAAAACATACAGAATCAAAACAGCAACA
>CALVJV010000052.1 GCA_944332395.1 uncultured Clostridia bacterium
ATTAGAAAATCTATCTTCATTTTGGTTATACACATCTTTCCAGAAATTTGCCAAATCTATTAAATTATTAAAAGTACCTTCGCTTTTTAAAATTGCATATTTATTCTTTTCATAAAACTTCCTTAAAGCCTCTGTGGTAGACGTTTTAATACCTAATTTTGCTCTCTCAAAATACATATATCTAGTAAAAAGTTCATCTAGAGGTGTTCCCGATTGAGGATTAAACATTTTTTCACATAAGTCTTCTAACTCTTTCCATTTGTCGATAAAATATTTTTTCTTACCTAATTCGGTAAAATATTTATAGAATTGAGCCTTAAAAATATCGGCATCAGACAAAGGTTTTCCTCTATCGTTTAGCGTAGAAAATATTCTTAATGCAGTATTTTGGTCCTCAGCTTCAATAGGTAAAAGTATGCAATTATTTAAAATTCTGATAGGAAAATATGGAAAATATGATGAATATCCAAGTAAAAATTCATTAATCTTTTTTTCAAAAAACCTAAAGTTTTCAGCATATCGACTTTTTAATCCAACAGCATCCCCTGTTCTTAGTATTTTTAAAAACTCATCTTTATCATTGTCTGTAGCGACTTCAGAATCTATTTTTAATGCGTTTAAATCAGGCTTCCCAAATTCGTCTGTTTTCCATATACATCTTGCAATTGTTTCTCTTGTTTGAATTGAATTTTCATCTTTCATATTGCTAAATTTAGAATAAAAAGCTCTTAACAATAGCATTAACGTAGTAAGTCTTTGTTGCCCATCAATAATTTCTTTTTTATTATTGCTATTTTTAAATGTAACAATTGGTCCTAAATAATATTCTTCATCTTTGTTAAATTTGTCTTTGTTGTCATCTGGAAATGCAAATTCAAAAATATCATCCCATAAAGTTTGACACTCTTCTTCTCCCCACGCATAAGGTCTTTGATAATCTGGTATTAAAAAGTCTGATTTTTTATCTTCAAATAATTTTTTAATTGAACTTTGATCTATATTTAACTTTGACATAGTCTTCCCCTGTTAATGTTATAAGTATAACATATGTTATTTGTTTTTGTATATTAAAATTCTAACTATTAAAATTATTTAATTTTATAAATACCAGAAAAACGAGTATCCTTTAATTTTGAAACATAATTTTCAATATCAGTGGTATTTTTTGTTAATTCATTAAAAATATCTTTTGTGATTTTTTCTACGTATTCAATTCCTGTATTATAATCTATGAATAAAACACATCTAAATTTATCATAACCTATTCTTATTATATTTTGGTTTTTAATATCATACCATTCTGCATTTATAAAGCTATCATGAACATCTTCTTTTATTAATGTACTTTGTAAACTTTTTATTTTTTGCTCATTTTCAAGATCGACTTTTATACTTGCATTTAATAGCTGTGGTAATTTTGTTTTTAAATCAAAAAAATGTTTATTTTTAAATATTATAAAATATTGAGCGTCCATATAAATTTTAATTTCATCTTTATTTTTGTTTTTGTTATATAGTATTTCGTTTATGATTTCTAGTTGTTGAGATTCGTTATTTTTTATATATTCTTTGTATTTTGCACTACATGTTGGACACAATGAAATATGAGTAGATACGTCTGCTTTTTCAACTAAATTACTCTTAAACATTTCAACATCTTCAAAATACCAATTTCCATCTTTCTTTTTAAAAGGCATATTTCTTTTGCATATTTGACAAACCATATAATCTCTATCTCTAAGATAATATAAATTTTTTAAATATGGTTTTGCATCAACAATTGTATCCGTTTTTCTATGAGAATATTCTTTTTTTTCATAGGCTATTTTTTTAGCATTTTTGGCTTCTTCTATATTTATTGTTTCTCTTCTTTCTTCATCAAAAGAATCATTTTCTTGAATAAACTCATTAAATTTTTGAGGATATTTTTGAGCAATTGCATCTAATTTTTGAATATCATGCACAGAAAGTTTTTTTATATTATTTTCAACTAAACTTTCTTCTAATCTTTTATTTACTTCCCCTTTACTCTTTATATTCAATATACTGACCAATTCTAATATATTTTTTTTAATAAATTCATCGGGTAAATCTTCAATACATATATCTTCTGGCTTGAAAAAATCGTTATTATTGTTGGGTAGCCATGAATTCTGTCTTAATTTGGATACAAAATCACTATCATGTGGAGAACCATGTTCTTTATGTTCTGCATAAAAAGAAATATTATTTTTACCAGCCAAAAAATTCCAAATAGAAGCAGAGATTATTAAATCTTGAGCATTTAATGCTTCTTGAAGAAGTGGTATATAATAATCTTTACCAATAGGGCCTCTTCCACCATATTCATCAATTTTTAAATCGGATAAAGTGCCCACCTTATTACAAACAGAAATTACTTTATCTTTAAAAAATTTATCTTCAGGAACATTATACTTATCAGATATTATTTCTTTGCCAAAATTCACTCTATCTCTCAATATTTCATAAAAAGATTCTTTATATGGTTTTCCCAAAACCATATTATCCAAAGAATAGTATTTACCATTTTTGCCTTGTATACATTTAGTTCTTTCTATTAAAGATATAATATCTCTTTCTGTCAAATAATTACCATGATTGAAACAATTATATGATAATTCTATCAATTCTCTAACATCTTTAATATTCTGCTCATCACTTATTATTTCATTCTTTTTATACTTATTTAAAATTATTTCTACTTTTGCTTTTACATCAAACTCTTTAACTCCTAGTCTTTCTAAAATATGGATAATATCCTCGTCAATTACAATTTTTTTATTATCTTTTGTTGTATATGAGAATGAGAATATTTCAGGACTAATGATATTTATATTTTGAATTTCAATTTCATGTCTTGAATAATAGGTATCACTAGGTAAACAAAGGTTTTTAGATATAGTTGGTATAAAAGCAAAATCTCTTAAAAAATATAGATTTAAATTTTCAAGTTCATTTTCTTCTTTGAATAATTGCTTAAACAATTTATAAAACCACTTATTGTCTTTTGTTTTTAAAATGTTTAATAAATGTGTATTTTTCTTTGATAATAAATCATAAACTGTAAGTTTTTTTATATTAAACATGCTTAAAAATTTACTTTCGGGTGAATTATCTAATGACGGATTTTTTAACCATCTTAGATTGTTTTTATTTAATATTTTATTTATATCATCATCGGAAAATAGTTCATAAATAACCGCTCTATATGCTTTAACTACATTCTTTAAATATTCTAATTCATTTGATTGAGTAATAAAATATGGCTGGGTTTCATATTCTTCATAAATACTTTCAAGAATAGGCATATACATTTCTGGTATATCATCATCATTATTTGGCAATACTTTTAAAAAACTCATTTGCATGTAACCATACTCGGATATCTTATGTAAAACTTCTTTTATAAAAATTGCCAATTCTTTAATTAATAACCTATTAGATTTACAGTTTCTAACACTATCCCTTGCTATTGTAGAAGCAAAAGGAGCATTAAGAATAAATCTAAGGTTTGAGACTTCTTTTTCGGCTGGGAAAAATATAGACACTCCTGAATTTGTAGGAATTATTTCTTTTGTATGTTCATCTATCTTCTTTAATTTAAATGCAATATTAATTGTACAATCCTTAATTTTATTATCTTCTTCATCGTCTATACTTATTTTTTTATCGAATCTCAGCCAATAAGTTTCCTCATTATTTTTCCCCAACAAAGTGACCTTATTATCCTTTTCGTCAATACGCAAAAATTCACCTTTTGAGCCATTATCCAATTCGTAACTAATCGATTCAATGTTTTTTAAAAATAGCAAGGTATTATCTTTTATATTTGTCAACCCATTTCTTATTTCAGATAATATGTCATTTATGTCTTTCGTTTTAGAATTTAATGGGAAAATAAATCTTGTAATGCCTTCTTTAACATCTAAACATTTGTCTATTAATTTCGGAACTACCAAATCGTTAATTTCAAAAGAATATTCCCCTGAATAAATTTGTGGAGTTTCAGTATATGCAAACACTGCCTTGAAACCAACACCAAATTTGCCAATTGTTGTATTATCATCTCTTTTAGTTGATGTTCCTATACCAGTTATAGATTCTATATCTTTTAATGTAAATAATTGAGTTTTATCATATACTCCACCATCATGCTCAAAAATTAAGTTTTCTTTTGTAAGTTTAAAATATACATGCTTTGCTTTTTTGTCTTCTGCATTTTGCAACAATTCATATATAAAATGAGCCTCGTCTGGGTACATATTTGATAATAAATTCTTAATACCATTCTCAAAATTATTTTCTCTATTTATTGAAATCCAATTTTTTCTAATTGAGATTAATTCATATATATCTTTTACCATATCAAATCTCCACCTTAAGTACACCCCGAATGACACGCGTTGATAAAATATCCACACATTTTTTAATTTTATCAAGTTCAGTGATTTTGCTATTTTTAGCAAATTTACAATTGTTTAATTCAGATGTTTTCATACGAATTATTCTTTCATCATTTGCTTTTGCTAAATTATCTTCTATAAAAAATATCCTTTTATCATAGCTATTAGAAATTGTCTGCTTTTTATACTCAATGTTTGCAGAAACCTCACTAACATACCGTTCTTTTTCTTTAATCCATTGCTTATAATGTTGGATCTCTAGTGAATTATCAAAAGGCAATAACTCCTCACAATCTTCGCTATCAAATAATAAATTTAAAAAATCAGTATCCTGTATATTATCATGCGTTATTACTTTTAATTTACTTGTATTTTTTAATCCACTATATGACCATAAATATATTTCAAATGGATAAATACCTGGTTTTATCTTATTGCTCTGTGTTTTTATATAAGTTATATCATTACTTGTATCTATATTCAAAATTGCTTGTTTTACCAAAGGATGAGCAATATTAATAAACAAGCTGTTTGAATCTTCAGAACTACGTTCGCCATTAAAATCTATATATATATTGAAATCATTTGTTTTAAGAAGTGCTTCCCAAATATTATATATACGATTCTTAACTCTTTCTATTTTTAAAAAATCTATATATAATTTTTCCCTATCAGATTTAGATAACTTTAGTATAAATTTATCACCTTGTTTTATTATTGCATTTTTTATTTGAAGTTTATTAAAATAATCATTTATTAAATTTAAAATAGCCTCTTCACTTAAAAACACATTTTTAGCATCTTCAACATCTTTGTCCATTTTTTTCGTTGCAACATCTAAACCAAATAAATCATATTGACTATCTTCAAGTTTTTGTTGCTCTAAAACAATTCTAATAGTATTATCACTTAATTGATTTAATTTTTCTCGTGCTTCTTGAGGACTTAAAATATACCTTATTGCTATATCATTAATTTCTTGTGTTAGTGTTCCAACGATTTCTTCACTATCACCTATTTGAGAATTAAAAACCTCAATTCTTGATAAACACCTATTATATATTTCTTCATCGATTGTATCTTTTACAACCATATTATATATCAAAACAGATTCGCTCTTTTGACCTTTTCTATCTATTCTTCCAATACGCTGTTCAATTTTTTGTGGGTTCCAAGGTATATCATAATTGACTAAACAATCACAAAATTGATAGTCCAATCCCTCACAACCAACATCTGAAAATAGTAAAACATCTATAGAATCTTTTTCTTCTTTCCTTTGTTTAAATCTACTCCGTAAACTAACTCTTTCATTATCTGGGATTCCACCATGAATTATTGCTGATCGTATTCCCCTTTTTATTAAAATATTATGAATATAATCAAGTGTATGCCTAAATGAACTAAATACAATTACTTTATTATTTAACATTGAATTTTTTTGATCTATGATATTTAATAGCGCAATGATTTTATTATCATTAGATGGCAATTTTTCGCTAATGGATATTATTTCATTGTAACTCGAATTGTTTGTTGTAAAATTTAAAAGGTCACTAAAAGTTGATTCCAACTCATCTTCAGATAAATCTTCATTATCACTATAGTTTAACTGAATTATTTTTTTATTTAATATGTCCTTCATAAAAGGAGCTAAAGCATGTAAACTACTTGACGCTTGTCTTAATAATGTTGTCATCATAAATTTTATACATTTGTTGCCATGAAGTGCAATTAAAATCTCTGCTAAAAATGTAATAAATTTCTCATATAAAATAATTTCTTCATTTGTAAATTCTGTTAATACTGTTTGAACCTTTCTAATAGTAAAAGCACCTATATCTCTTCTTCTAGTCCTATTTATAATTGAAGAAAATGTATGTAATTTTTCTACATAGTCAATTAATAAAACTCTTTCCTCCGCACTAATATTTTTTTTATGTAAGATTCTCATTGCCTCCTTATAATTTGGGTCAATAGAGTAAATAGCCTTCCCAAATGTTGTACCCTTTGCATCTTCTAATTCCTCAATTGCAATCATTTGCCAATTTGAAATATTTTTTCGAATTGTTTTCGATGCTAAACTAATATATTGGTTTGGTTCTGCCATATTTTTGAACGTGTCATAATCAATAACAAGATCTGGCCGCAATAAATTTAATAATGTATATAAATCTTTATCCCCCATTTGAAGAGGAGTTGCTGATAAAAGTATTGCACTTTCACAATTATCCAAAAACATCTTTACACCATGATATCTATTAGTTTGTGGATTCCGAATATGGTGTGCCTCATCTACTATAACTAAATCAAATTTAGGAAATGGCATTAAATCAAGAAGTCCTATTTTCTTTCCCTCCTTTGATTTTGTTCCAAATACTAAATTTTCATCAAATAACGAATATGGAATAATACATTTGCTATATTGTTCAGGCCATACACCATCCTTATTACACTCAACTATACATTGATTTAATAGTTTTCCATCTAAGTTAGTAAATTTACAACCAAATCTCTCCATTTCTTGGGCCCACTTATTCTCTGTAATTAGGGGTTTAGGACATATAATCAAAATTGATTTTATATCCGTTCTGGCTTGAAGTTCATTTATAATTAAGCCCGATTCTATTGTTTTACCAACACCAACACCATCGGCTATTAATATTCTTGGCAGGTCTGACTTAATTATTTTTAAAACAGGTCTAAATTGATAAGGTATATAATCTATTTTTGCCGAATTAATTGAATACAAAGATTTATTGTCAACATTATTCAAAAGTGTTTGTGTTATCTTTGCCTTTACTCCATCAGCTGTTAAACGATCCTCAGTTAAAGATAGTGCCATTTCTATCTGAGACTCAAAAAATGATTGAGTTTTACTATTTACCAAAACTTCATAAACACAGAAAGAATCAAACTTTCTTATATTTTTTACAATTCCAATACTACCATCACTTACAACTTTTACTTCGTCTCCAATTTTAAACATTTTTAACCTCTAACATAATTTAATGAGTAAAGTATAACATATAATTCTTTATTTAGCTGTATTTTTTAAAAAATAATATTTGATTAGGCTAAAATTTAATATATATACACTCACAACATAATTATAATCATACAAACAAATACATGATAAAGCTCTTTATGATAAAACATTAGATAAGAAATTGTTATTTATTTTTAAAAACACTTACAAAACATTTTTATAAGAGTTAAAACACACAACATTTGGGGGACTTATGAAAAATAAAACTCTTATAGAATTTATTAAAGAAAAATATTACGAACAAAAAATGTCAGCCAAATATGAACTTCAACTGACAAAAATTGTGGAACTTGAAAACAAATTCACCAAAGACTTTTCAAAAGACAAATGGCGTGAATACTTTAACCTTGACCTAGCAGTAGGCGAGCTTCACTCTATTGAAATTGAGCAAATTATTGGGTTTGTTATTGAAATACTAAAAAGTATTTAATAAATCTACATCATATATTCTGCTTGTTTGATTACCCTTTCTACTGCACCTTCTCTATACTCGGGTGGGTAATTGTATTTCTGCAGAAGTTTTTTAATTTGCATTCTCATTCTTGCTTGGGTTGTCCTTTTTTTAGACCAATCGACCGTTGCATATTCTTGAACGACATCCTTTAATTCCTGTGCTATTTGATAAAGAACCCCGTCTTGCATCATCCTAACTGCACTTTCTTCTTTTACTAATGCATCATAAAATGCTTTTTCTCTTCCTCTTAAATTATTCTTTTCAGCATTAGATTTATCCTCAACCATTTCTCTTGAAAAATCTACCAAACCTAAAATCGTTTTATTTATTATTGAGGCATCTTCTCTTGTATTATACCTATCTAAAAGCCACCTCAATTTTTCACTATATTCGTTT
>CALVJV010000053.1 GCA_944332395.1 uncultured Clostridia bacterium
GCCTAATCCAATTGTGCCTAATAATGAAAATGACAAATAAAACCACCAATCAGAGATACAAGATCGGGTAACCGCTAGTGTTTGTTTTTTTGGATCAGCATCATCACTTTTTAATTTTCGCCAATTATATATCGCCCAAATATCCATCGGTATATAAATTAAAACATTTGTTATTACTTCACCCCATACATCAGTAAATATGCATATTGTTATGTAAATCAAAGACGAAAATATGGAAATAAATAACCCAATTAGTTTTCCTCTTGCAATAAAGTTTAGCGCAAACATATATATAAAAAGTGAAAGAACTGTCGTCAGTAAAGTAAACGAAAACGGTATTAGAGTTAAACACAAAACCCCTGAAATAACAAATACAGCATACCATATAAGTTCATACCAACTTAATACGTGGAATAATTTTTTTATCAACCAAAATCGGCCACTTATTGCAGTGGCCTCTTTGGGCGTTTTCACGCCTTTGGTTGGATTAAGTTGAACATATATTGTTTTTAATCTACTCATTATTTGTCTTACTAAAAGCCAACATATTAGTTGGCTTTATTTTTAAATTGTTGGTTTTTGTTGAAAAAAGCTTCTTGGATGCGCACATGTTGGACATACTTCTGGTGCTTCGTCTAACTTGTATATTGCACCACAATTTCTGCATTGCCAGTATATTGTTTTACCTCTTGCAAAAACAGTTCCAGTTTTAACAAGTTCGGCTAACTTTCTATATCTTTTTTCGTGTTCCTTCTCAACTTCGGCAACACGCTCAAATAGAACACCTATTTCATCAAACCCTTCTAATTTTGCTTCTTTTGCAAATTGCTTGTACATTTCTGTCCATTCATAATTTTCTCCAGCCGCTGCCGCTAATAGATTGGACAATGTGTCAGATATTCCATTCAACTTTTTAAACCACATTTTTGCATGTTCTTTTTCATTCAAAGCAGTTTCGGCAAAAATAGCTGATATTTGTTCATAACCATCTTTTTTTGCTTGCGAAGCAAAATAATCATACTTATTTCTTGCTTGACTCTCTCCTGCAAATGCAGTCCATAAATTTTGTTCTGTTTTGCTGCCTTTTAAACTTTTTTTAGGTTCTGAAGCCACTGCTTTTGTTGTTTTTGCTGGGGCTTTTGCTGGTTTGTTTTTCATTTTTTCTCTCCTTTATTTTTGTTCAATTATATCTTGAGCTTGCAAAATTGAGTTTTTTAATAATTCACATGGTTCTGTTTCATAATATATGCTCAATTTGTGCAACGCTCTAGTACATACAACATAAAACAAACTCATTTGCTCTCTGCTATATGCACCACTACTAGCATTATACACTAATACCGAATCAAACTCCAAACCTTTTGCAATATAAGATGGTATTATCTGCACTTTTTTTGTGTCAAAATCTACACTATCTTTGGTAACAAAGGCAAACTTTCTGTCCATTCCGGCCTTTTGTAATGCTAATTTTATTTTTTGCAGTTCTTGTTCAGTTTTACAGATTATTGCAACACTTGTATATTTGCGTTTTTGTTTTATTGCATCTTGAAATATTATTTTTTGGGCTATATCATTTGTATCTTTTTTTATTGAAATTTTGTCTCCATGCCGCTCAACTTGTTTATAGCCTAGTTTGTCTGAAACTAATGTTTTTGCAAAGGTATTAATTTCGTATGTCGAACGGTATGTCTTTGCCAGATATGTCATTTCTGTTTTCGCAAAAGTTCTATCTTTTGTTATTAAATTAATTATGCTCTCATAATTTTTATATTTGGCCATCGGCAAAATTGACTGGTTTACATCTCCAAGCAATGTAAATGTTGAGTCTGGAAACACTTTTGTTAACAAATTATACTGTAGCAAAGTATAGTCTTGCGCCTCGTCGATCACAACATGCTTTATCTGGTGTTGCGGAACAAAACCTTTTACTCTACCTTTTAAATATAAATAATTAACAACATCTTCATATGGCATTACTTCTTTTTTCAAATTTTCTCGCGTGTATAGAAACACTTCCTTTAATTGCTTAATTGTCAATCGACCACTTTTTGCAACCGCTAACTCGTTGTATGCTTTTTCTATTTCTCCAACAAACACCTCTTCGTCTTCAAAAAATGAATTATAAATGTTTCTAGTCTTTATTTTTTCTACTCTTGTCCTCAATGCCTTAATTAGTTTTTGTTTTAATTTTGGTTCCTTGTGTAATTTTATTGATAAATGCGAAATTATTTTTTCGTTTACCAATTCTGCTTGTTCTATTATTGATAGGCTCTTATCTAATGACTCGGCATATTTTTCTAAAAACTCCTTACCAATGTATAACTCTGATCCATCTTCTATATCAACAAGACCTAACAACTCTGACCTATTACGCTCAATCCAATTATCCATACAATGATAATATGCTGTAGAAAATTTTAGGCAAATCGAATTATACATAACATCACTTTTAGATTTTGTGTATAGGCACTCATATATATCGTTCATATCTCCTTTAATTTTAAATTCAGATGCAAATGTTAAAACATAATCTCTGTATGTCGTTTGATATACATTTTCTTCGCCAACACTAGGCAATACATCTGAAATATATGATGAAAAAATTTCATTTGGTGAGATTATTAAAACATTAGAGTTTTTTAAATTATTGCGCTGTGCATAAAGCAAGTATGCAATTCTATGCATCGCAACCGAAGTTTTTCCGCTTCCAGCAGGACCTTGCACCACCAACACATCAGCATCGTTGTTTCTAATAATTTTGTTCTGCTCTTTTTGTATGGTCTTTACAATATTTTTCATACGCGTAGAAGCATTTCCTGATAACATCTTTTGCAATATGTTATCAATTATTTGCAATTCTGTATCAAATATTTCTTTTATTTCATCACCTTTAATCTGATATTGCCGTTTTAGCGTTATTTTTCCAAAAACCTTTTCTCCATTCGGAAGTGTGTAATAGGCGTCACCAAGTTCGGCGTCATAAAACATTGAACATATTGGAGCTCGCCAATCATAAACATAAAAATGTTGTCCATCTACCAAACTTGCAATGCCTAAATAAACTGGAATTATTTCGGTTCCATCATCAAAGTCAATACGGGCAAAATAAGCACTATCCAACATTCGCTCCTGCGCCTTAAGCGTTGATTCGTATGATTCCCCTACTAATTGTTGGGTTATTATATCATCTTTTAATATCTCTTTTTCTAGCGGATCGGGAATGTGTTCTTCCCACAAGTAACGCATCTCTCGTTTTATCTCTTCGGAATTAATATTTAGGATAGCCTTGTTTTTACTGATGTTCTTTTGCAAAATATATAATACTGTCTTTAAATAATCTCTTTCCTTTCTTTTTTCAATTTCTGTTATCATATTTTGCCCCCTTTGTTTCTATTTTTTTATCATTATTTTGTTCATCAACCAATGACTTTGTTTTTATGTTAAAATCCCAAAAACAAGGGTGACCCTTTTGGGTTGGAATATAAGGCTTTTTTTTGTGATTAAAATAATTATGATCTTTTATTTCGGCTGGCAAATACTCTTGATCTAAAGCAAAATCTTTAAAATCATATGGATATTTATAACTTTGCCGTGGTTCTTTGGCAAAATTGGTGTTCTTTAAATGCTCTGGCACAGAGTCATTTTTTGTATTTTGAACATCATTTTTTGACATGGATATGGCTTCCACAATAGAATTACTCTTGGGCGCCGTTGATACATAAACAACAGCTTCGGTTAAAGGAATTTCGCCCTCCGGACTGCCCAAGTTTTGATATGCTGTTAATGCAGATGTTGCCACAACCAACGCCATTGGATCTGCCATGCCAACATCTTCTGCCGCATGAACGATTGTTCGTCTTAATATAATCAGAGGATCCACACCACTATCAATCAACCGCCTCGACCAATACACACTCGCTGTTGGATTACAGCCTCTTAAACTTTTGCAAAACGCACTTAACATATCATAATGCATATCGTTGTCAATTGACAAAACCTTACTTTGAATACTTTCTGCCATATCCGACTTTGTTAAGTTGATAATGCCATTTTCATTTGGTTCTGTAGATAAACACGCAATTTCAAGTGCACAAAGTGCTTTACGACTATCCCCACCACTTTTTAATGCCAAAAATTCAAGAGCACCTTTTTCTGCTGCTACTTTCATATTGCCCAGACCATTAACTTTATCATTTAGCGCATTTTTTAGTATTGTTACAATGTTTTCGACTGAAAGTGGCTTAAACTGAAAAACATTACAACGAGAAACGATTGCTCGGGTCATACTTGTGTATGGATTTTCGGTTGTCGAGCCTATAAAGTATATTATACCTTTTTCAATTGCTTCGAGCACACAATCACTTTGAGCTTTGTTCCACCTATGACATTCATCTAACAACAAATATGTTTTTGTACCAAACATTTCTTTTTCTTTTTTAGCCTGATCAATTATACCCTTTGCGTCCGAAACTCCACTAGAAACGGCATTCAGTTTTTTTATTTTTACATTTAAATTATTCGCAATAATATGTGCTAGAGTTGTTTTTCCAGTGCCTGGTGGCCCCCAAAATATGCATGAACCAAGATTTCCTGTTTTTATTGCACGGGATAAGAGCTTTCCCTCGCCAACTATATGTTCTTGACCAATAAAGTCACTCAATTTGTTTGGTCTCATTCTATCGGCAAGAGGCGCTCTTTCTCTTAAGTTTTTACTGAATAGAGTTTCCATTAACATTTCCTTTTGTGTAATCATTATACACTATTTTTTTAAAAAAGCAAAGAATTGAAACAACAATAGCAAGCAAAAATAAAACCAACTCTTTTTAGAGTTGGTTTTATTATAAAAGCAACCTATAAGCCGAGTTCTGTTTTTGCGATCATCTATCTTGACTTTATGTCACCACAAAGTTCTTTGCGATTTGGGGAACGGACGGGCAATCCTGAAATTATATTTCTATAAATCTGTTCCCGATCTTGCACCAGACGGAGTTTACAGCCAAAATATGTCACCATATTTTGAGATGGAATCTTACCCCCATCTTTCCACCCTTACCTTCAAAAGAAGGCGGTTTATTTCTGTTGCACTTGTCCTCGAATTACTTCGGCAAGCCGTTAGCTTGCGTCTTTGCCCTTTGGTGCTCGGACTTTCCTCACCGCCTTTTGGCTAGCGCGACCGCTCGGTTACTTTCTTATATTAATATACCACCAAAACGCTGTTTTGTCAATGCATTTTTATTAGTTGGTTAGCATATACATTATACTATGCAATATTAATGCATACTTTAAAAATGCAGTTTTTTGAGGTGCAAAATGCAGTTTTTTATGCAATTTTTTGCGTTTTTGAGCAAATTTTTTGTTTTTACCGGGAAAATTGGGTCCACAAATGTTTATGCCGACCCCCTTTCTCCCGACAAAGAAAAAGAGCTTTTTTCTCAATTAATTTCAGGTTCTACTCAACAAAAAATTGAAGCAGAAGAACTACTTTGTAAACATAATTTAAGACTTGTTGTTCATGTTGCAAAAAAATTTAAAGACAGCAAACTTTCACAAGACGAACTTGTAAGCATTGGATCAATTGGACTATTAAAAGCTATTAGAACCTACTCCCCCGATAAAGCTAATTTTTCTACTTATGCTTCCAGATGCATTGGTAACGAAATTTTAATGTTCTTTAGAATGAATAAAAGAAATAACAACGAAATCTCTCTATCCGAACCTGTCGGAACTGATAAAGACGGAAACACATTAACTTTAGTTGATGTTTTGTGCGAAACAGATGACAAGGTTGAACGAGAAACTTTTGCCAGAATTGAACTTGAAAATGTTCTTAATCAAATAAAAATAAAACTTGATGATAGAGAAAAAAAAGTATTATCACTTAGGTTTGGGCTCTTTGGAGAAGTTCCACATACACAAAGAGAAGTTTCAAAAATTTTAAAGATATCAAGAAGTTATGTTTCAAGAATTGAAACAAAAGCCATAAGCAAACTCTCTTAACAATTTACTCAACTGTAACTGATTTTGCAAGATTTCTGGGTTTGTCTATATCTTCACCCTTGTTGAGTGCAATATAATAAGCAAGTAATTGCATTGGAATAACCGACAATAATGGGCTGTACTTTTCGTTTGTTTTTGGTATTAATATTATATAATTTGAGGCTTTTTTTATTTGTTCATCTATGACATCGCTAATGCAAACAACACATGCGCCTCTTGACTTTACTTCAATTAAATTACCCAATGTTTTAGCTGTTGTATTTTTCTGTGTTGTTATACCGATTATTAATGTATCAGGTTGAACCAGACTTATTGTTCCGTGCTTCATCTCTCCAGCAGCAAAACATTCACTATGAATGTAGCTTATCTCTTTTAACTTTAAACTACCCTCTTCTCCAGACGCATAATCTATGCCCCGACCTAAAAAAAACACCTCTTTTTGATTATATTTTAGGCTCGCAAAATGTTTAAGTTGCTCTACATTTTCTAACTCAATTTTCATTTTTTGAGAAATTTGACTTAATTCGATCAATTCGTTTTTCTCTGTTTGCGCCGTTATTGTTCCTTTGCCTTTTGCTAACATTATTGTAAATAAATACATAATAAGCAACTGGGCTGTATATGCTTTTGTTGTTGCAACCGCTATCTCTTGCCCAGCATTTGTATATATGCATTTATCGACTTTTTGGGTCATTGTTGAGCCAATGCAATTTACTACCCCTAATGTTTTTAGTCCATTTTCTTTTGCATACTCCACACATGCTATTGTATCTGCTGTTTCGCCTGATTGACTAATAGCTATCACCAAAGAATTTTTACTAACTATTGGTGCTTGATATCTAAACTCACTAGCTATATGAACTTGAGTTTTAATTTTTGCGACACTTTCAATAACCGGCTTTGCACATAATCCTACATGATATGCCGAGCCACAACCAATAATATGTATCTCTTCTATTTCACTATACTCACTAAACTCTATTCCCAACTTAGAAAAATTTACTGAATTGTTTTTTGTATATTCATTGATAAGTTGCTTTTGTATAGTCGGTTGTTCATATATTTCTTTTAGCATATAATGCGCATAATCGCCTTTATCTGAATTTTGGTTGGTTATATCAAGGACTTTAATTTGTTTTTTGATTGGTTCTTGATCAATAGTATAAAATTCAATTTCGCCCTTTCTTACTCTAGCCATCTCATGATTATCTAAGTAATAAACACAATTTGTGTATTGAGCAATAGCAGATGCGTCTGAGGCTACAAAACTCTCCTTCCCATTAATTCCAATAACCATTGGGTTATCTTTTTTTACACAATACAACACGTCAGGTTCGGTGTTAAACATAACGCAAATAGCATATGACCCTATAGCTCGTAACTGAATTCTTGCCAAAGCGTCCATTGGCTTTCCATATTTTTTCCAATAATAATGAATTAATTTTGTGAGAACCTCGGTGTCTGTTTGACTATAAAATTTGTAACCATTTTTTTCTAACTTCGTCTTAAGTTCACTAAAGTTTTCAATTATTCCATTATGCACAACTGCAACAGACTTGTCATCACTAAAGTGCGGATGTGCGTTAACCTCGGTTGGCTCGCCATGCGTTGCCCAACGAGTGTGCCCTATACCACAATTTCCATATTTAATTTCTTTTACTTTTTCTTCTAACGCAGAAATTCTTCCACTCGACTTTTTTATTTCAATTTTTTTCTTTTCATTAAAAACAGCTAACCCGGCCGAGTCATAACCCCTATATTCTAATTTCTTTAAGCTCTGAACTAAAATGGGAACAACAAGCCTATTGCCGTTATAACCAACAATTCCACACATATCATAATTTCCTTAATATTTTAATTATTTTCTTTTATAATCTTAACCAACCTGCGAACCGCATCTTGGCATTTTTTCTGCGTTTTAGCTTCGCTCATAACCCGAATTACAGGCTCCGTTCCTGAAGCTCTAACAAGAACCCTTCCTGTTTCTCCAAGTTCTTTTGTTATTTTTTCTATTTCATCTTTAAGTTTTGCGTTTTGGAGTGTTCTTTCTTTGTCGTTTACAATTACATTTTCTAAAACTTGTGGATATCTTTCCATTTCACTAGCCAACGAATTTAATGTTCGTTTTGTATCTAACATAACTTCTACTACTTTTATGCTAGTTAGAATCCCATCTCCAGAGGTCGCATATTTTTTGAATATTATATGTCCAGATTGCTCACCACCAACTTCATGCTTTCCTTTATTCATTGCGTCGTAAACATATTTGTCTCCAACTTTTGTTTTTTCAACATTAATATCCAATTCTTTCAAACCAACAAACAAACCAAGATTACTCATTATAGTGGCAACTACTGTATTTGAAGTTAGTTCTCCTTTTTGTTTCAAATGCTTTGCACACAAATACATAATCTGATCGCCATCAACAACTTTTCCCTTTTCGTCAACAGCCAAACACCTATCGGCATCGCCATCGTAAGCAAAGCCAACATCTAGTTTTTCTTTCTTTACAAACTCACACAATCCCTCTATATGTGTTGAACCCGCGTTTCTATTAATATTGGTCCCGTTTGGACTATTGTTAATAACATAAGTCGTGGCTCCAAGCGCATCAAATACTGATTTTGCTATATTCCACGCACTTCCATTTGCGCAGTCTAACCCAATTTTTAGACCTTTTAACGAAAATAGCCCACAAGATATTAAGTATCCAATATACCTATTGCGTCCAGACGCATAATCAATAGATCTTCCCAACCCTTCCTCTGTAGGACGTGGCAAGCTATTTGCCTTTTGTAAATCTTCTAAATATTCTTCTAGCTCATCAATTACCGAGTCTTCCATTTTTTCGCCACGAGAATTTATTAACTTAAGGCCATTATCATAAAACGCATTATGACTAGCAGAAATCATAACACCAGCATCAAATTTGTCTATTCTAGCAATATAGGCAACAGAAGGTGTTGTTGTTACATGCATAAGATAGGCATCTGCACCACTGGTTACAATTCCAGAAACCAAAGCTGATTCAAGCATATACCCAGACAAACGGGTATCTTTTCCAATTACTATTTTAGCTCGTTCATTCTTTGGCTTATTTTTTTGATAATACCAACCTAAAAATCTTCCAACAACATATGCGTGCTCTGCTAAAAGAGTTTTTCCAGCTTTTCCTCTAAATCCATCAGTTCCAAAATATTTACTCATATCTTTATTTCCTTATTTTTACTTTTTGCCCATTAGACTTTAAAATTGTATCTTCTTCAACTAATCCACGAACAGAACAAAGCGGATAAACTCTAACACCCCGCATCAAAACCGTTCCAGGATTTAAAACCGAATTACAACCAACTTCAACATTATCACCAATCATCGCACCAAACTTTTTTAAACCAGTGGGTATCTTTTTTGCCGTAATAAGAACTGTTACCAAACTTTTATCATTCTTTACATTAGACGTAATGACTCCTGCTCCAACGTGAGAGTTTGCACCCATTATACTATCACCAACATAATTAAAATGTGGCGCTTTTGCGTTATTAAAAAATATAGCATTTTTTATTTCAACTGAATTTCCAACCACACAACTTTCTCCAATCAATGCAGAGCCTCTTATGTAGGCACCATGTCTTATTTCTGCATTTTTATCAATAATTGCAGGCGCATTAATTTCTACTGTATTTGCAATTTTGGCACTAACATGCACCCACACCTGTGGCTTAATTTCAACATACTCATCTTTTGATAGTGTTGGTCCTATTTTCAAAATAATTTCTTTTATTTTTGGCAAAATCTCCCATGGCTCATCAAATCCATTCAAATATTGTTTTGCCAATGTTTGATCCAAATCAAACAAATCGTTTATTTTCATATTTTTTCTCCAATTCTTTTAACTATGTTCTATTATATGACTTTTAAACTTTTGTGTCTATTGATTGAAAAAATTTTTTTTTACAAGTTAATTATTGTTTTAATTACATAAAACTATTTTTTGTTTGACTTGTTTCTTTAGAAAGTATAGTATTATAAATAATATATCCATTGGAGGAATTTATGAAAAAACTATTTTTATCACTTTGTTTAACTTTAATTGTTGTTTCTTCTGCTTTTGGGTTTGTGGCTTGCAAAAAAGATAGCGAACACCCAAGCAAGTATGTTGGAACATATCTTTATGACAGTATTTATATTGCTCGATATGGTAGTTTTGTTGACACTACTTTAAGTGATACAATTAGTGAAGTTTTTACCCCACAAGGGTATATTACCCTAAACAAAGATGGCAGTGTTAAAACCAATCTATTCGAAAATGTTGCCAAATATTATGAGAAAGAACTCGGCTATCTTCCCAGCTATTACTATGATTACAAATGGATTGTTGAAGATGATAAATTGTTTTTTACCGGATTTGGCGAATTTTATGACCAAACAGGAAAAGTTGTAAATGACATTGTCAACTATGTTTCAATTGCTTCTCTCGTCCAATTTTATCAACTAGACGAAAATCTTTTATCTGGTTCTGGTTATACATCAAGTTTAGTATATTACATTAAATTTAAAAAGGCTTAATTGGAGGATTAATTATGAAAAAAATTATTAGCTCGTTATCTATAATTTGCCTAATGCTGGCAACTTCGGTTTTAACCATCGGTTGTAGCAATAAAGAAAACGAACATCCAAGCCAATATGTTGGAAAGTATTTTTTTGATTCAGTAACGGTGCAGAATTCCGGGGGAAGCGCTGTTGTTGATATAGAAGGCGCTATTTATGATGCTTTTACAAACGAAGGTTATATATTATTAAACAAAGATGGTTCGGTTGAAACCAATCTATTTGAAAATGTAGCAAACTATTATGAACCAAAACTAGGATATAAGGCCACTTTTACTTATAATTATTCATGGCGTGTTAGAAATGGCAAACTTTACCTATATGGTAGTCATGAATATCTTGATCAAAATGGTAATTTCCCCTACGATCTAAATAAATTAACCGCATTTATGACTTATGTGTCTTACTATACTCTATTTGAAGACAGCATCTTTGCTTCTGGATCTGTCGATTCATATACTTGGACAATAAAATTTACAAAACAAAATTAATTTAATCATGGTTAAATTGATTTTTAAAAAATAATCTAGGAGGAATTTATGAAAAAACTATTTTTATCACTTTGTTTGGTCTTAACGGTTGCCACATTCTCTGTTTTTGGCTTTACTGCTTGCAAAAATGATAGCGAACACCCAAGCAAGTATGTTGGAACATATATGTATGATAATATTTATTTATCAGGGTTAGCTAGTTACATTGATACAGAAATAATTGAAGAAATATTTACAAGCGATTGCTATTTAAAACTCAACAAAGATGGCTCCGTTGAGACAAACTTATACCAAAAAACAGCTGAATATTTTTCTAAGGAATTGGGATATACCCCAACCTATTATTATGATTATCAGTGGCATGTGAATTATGATAATATCTATTTTACTGGGTTTGGCGAATTTTATGACGAAGCAGGAACTGTTTTAAATGAATTTTTTAACTATGTGCTTTTTGCTTCAACGGTTCAGTTTTATTCTTTGTCGGACTCAACACTCACCGGTAATGGATCATATGGTTTTGGTTCGGGGGTTACTACTTATACAATAACATTTAAAAAAGCTAATTAAGGAGATATTATGAAAAAGATTTTAAGCATTTTATTATTAAGTTTTGTTACTATGGTTTCTTGCTTTTCTTTTGTTGGTTGCAATAAAGCAGACAGTGCTCACCCAAGCAAATACATCGGTAAGTATTTTTTTGATTCCGTAACGGTGGAGAATCGCTGGGGAAGCACAAGCGCTTCAATAGAATTAACAGAAACAATAAACAATGCATTTACTACCGAAGGCTTTATTCAACTTAACAAAGATGGCTCTATTGATACCAACCTGTTTGATAAATGTGCTGTTTATTCAGAACCAGAACTGGGATATGTTCCTACATATGAATCGTCATATAATTGGAGAGTAAGAGACGGAAAGCTGTATATAAGCGGATATCACCAATTTTATGATCAAAGCAACAAACCAATTATAAACAATTACTCAATTTTACTAACTTATATTCAATATTATATTCTTTTTGAAGATAGGCTTTATGCTAATGGTTCAAATGGTAACGACTCATTGACATTGATTTTTTCTCGCGCAAAATAAATTTAAGCAAAAGCAAAGGCCTAGAAAACTAGGCCTTTTGTTTTGTATTCTATTATGCATACAAAACTATGCTTTGAAGACCACTGGTAAGATCATTGGATTTCTACCTGTTTCTTTATAGAAGTAGTTTCTTAATGGCTTTCGTATTGCTGCTCGAATTTCAGAAAAATCGTAATCTTCGGTAAAATCCATGTTAGAAAGGGTTTCCATTACAATCTTTTTGCCCTCCTCTACCAATCTTTGAGCTTCAGTATCATACACAAATCCACGAGTTATCATGTAAGGATCATTTACTATCTTTCCGCTCGATTCAGACACCGACACAACAACAATTACCATTCCATCTTCAGACAAGGCTTTTCTATCTCTTAAAACATCGCTATCCAAATCTCCAATGCCCAATCCGTCAACAGGAAGTTCGCCTGCCTGGACAGAACCGGTTACCAAAAGTGCTTTAGACGACAATTCTGCCACGGTTCCAAGTTCAGGGATTACTATGTCAAACTTATCCATGCCCAAATCTTCGGCTAGCATAGCATGCTTTTTTAAGTGCCTATATTCACCATGAACTGGTATAAAAAATTTAGGCCTTAATAATGAATGAATAGTTTTTATTTCCTCTCGACACGCATGTCCAGATGTGTGAACATTTTCATGAATAACTATAGCGCCCTTTTTATATAAGCTATTTATAACTTTATTAATCATGCTTTCATTACCCGGAATTGGCGAAGATGACAAAATTATAGTATCTTCATCGCCTATCTCAATTTTGTTAAACTGACCACTAGCCAATCTCGACAATGCAGACGTAGGCTCACCTTGTGCACCAGTACACAAAACAAGAACTTCCTTTGGGAAAAGTTGATTTATCTTTTCAATATCAATAAAAAGGTCTTTTGGAAAATCAAAACAGCCTATTTTATTTCCGGCCTCAATGTTGTTTTGCATACTTCTTCCTACTATTGCAACTTTTCTTTTAAACTTTATAGCCAAATCCAATATTTGCTGTATTCTATATATGTTACTAGAAAAAGTAGCAACAAACATTCTTCTTTCGGCATTATCTTCAAAAATTCTTTCCAATTTTTTTCCAATATTTCGTTCAGACTCTGTATATCCTTCTCTTTCAACATTAGTGCTTTCTGCAAGCAATAATTGGACTCCTTTTTTGCCTAGTTCGGCCATTCTAACTAAATCAATCATGTTTCCATCAATTGGCTCAAAATCAATTTTAAAGTCTCCAGTATGCACAACAAGTCCAACAGGCGTAGAAATTGCAAGCGCAAAAGCCCCAGCTATTGAGTGGTTCACCTGAATAAACTCAACTTCAAAGCAACCCAACTTTATTCTATCTCGCGGTTCAACGGTATGTAATTGAGCAAGTTGAGTTTTTTCTTTTATCTTATTTTCTAAAATCGCATTCGTTAATCTACTTCCAAAAATTGGTACATTCATTTTTTGCAATAAAAACGGAACTGCACCAATGTGATCTTCATGTCCATGCGTTATAACAACCCCTCGTATTCTGTCTTTATTTTGCTCCAAATAAGCAAAATCTGGAATAACAACATCAACCCCAGGCATATCAGCACCAGGAAAAGACAATCCCGCATCAATAACAATTATATCTTCGTTAAATTCTAAAATTGTCATATTTTTCCCGATCTCACCTACTCCGCCCAAAAACATTATTTTTAATCTGTTATTGTTCTTGTGTGAGTTGGTGGTGATCAAAGTTTTGGGTGGCAAATTTGCAGCCTTTGACAAAAGATCCTTTTCGCTGTTTTTTGTTGCTCTTTCAAGAGTCTGTTTTTTTGGCAAACCAGCATTATATGTTTTTACATCGCTTGTAATTTTTCGCGAGCGCATACCAGTTGGCAAAATTTGAATGTTCTCATTATTTAATTCCTTTTTTGTAGCATTGTCTGTATCCACTTTCATTATTACCTCGGTTTTTTTTGTATTATTTTTACTATCTAAAATTTTTTCTTTCTTATTTGCTTTTTGATTGTTCTTTTGGAGTAAGTTGTTGTTTTTTATCTCTCCTGTTTTTTTTGCAATTTTAGGCTTATTGTTTATTTTTGCTTGACTAGAAACATTCACATTTGCTACTTTTTTTTGTCTATTAATGCGTTCTATTTCACTATTTCCTATGTTATTTAACTTTTGCTTTTTAATTTTTTCTTGTAAAATCTTTCTCCCACTCTTTCCTATGTCAGCAAGAGAGCCATAGTCTTTCATTTTAATTCTCCTTATTTATTATAAACAAATTCTTGTTTTATGTTTTACTTTAAATTAACAACAATCAATTCAGAAATATAAAAATTTTTGTTACAAGCCGAATAATAAGTGACCATTCCAAAGGCAGCCAAAAAAACAGAAGATGCAGGGATAGTAACCAACAATCCGGCTCCTAGTGTAAAAACCCCAACAAAAAAATTCACAACACTAATAGTTAAGACAACACAAATTGCATTCGAAAAAGTTCTCCAAAACCTTGTTGAAACAAGCTTTACGCCCTTTGCAAACGCAACAAATGGATTTGTTATTCCATTTATCATTTCTGCAATCATACAACTAAACAATACTATTTTTATTGACCAAATTAAATATATTAAAACCGAAAAGACAGGCAAAAGCACAAAAGCCAACAAAATGGTTTTAGATAATAATGCATAAACCACAACAAGGCCTATAATTGCACTTAAGAATGGTAACGTTATTAAGGCATGAGTTAGTGAATATCCCAAACCTTTACCAAGTGTTGACACCAATCTATTTGTATAGCCAATTTGAGCATTACTTGACATTTTAGCCGAGAGAACACCAGAACAAGCAAACAAACCCAAACCTCGCATAACTGAAACACCCAACCAAATTACAACAATTAAAAGAATATAATTGTCGAGCAAAGTATTTGAATGAGATTTTATCAAATCACCAAACCTTTTTATTAAATCAGCAAATGATGTTGGGATTTTTCTTGGCCTAACATAAATTCCCTCAAAAAAGTCTTTCACAAGATCAAAAAAGCCTTCTTTTGACAACATATCAATAATTGGCATAGCAACAAGCCCAGCCAATGCAAAAACAACTAGCCCACTCAAGACAAGCCAAACCAACTGCTTCCAACAAAGCGAAAAATTAGAATACATAATTTTTATACTATTTTTATAAGTCATATAACCCCAAAAATATTAGCAATCTTATTTATCAATCAAATCTGGAAAATTCCAGACGCTAAATTAAAATTAAATGAACAACTTTATCAGTTAAAATCAATATAACACATCTATTAAAGTTTTGCAACTATTTGCAACAAATTTTTAAGATGTTAAAATTCGCAAATAAAAAATGGCAACAGATTTTCTGTTGCCATTATGCTATCTAGTACAATTTGGATTTTCGGGAATAATATTATTAGAAGTTTGTCTATTTTGCACTTCACCTAAAATAGATCCAGTATTTTCTGAATTAGGTTGTTCTTCGAGGTTTTTATTAACCACATAATCAACCAACGAGCCAACCTCACTTTTTGTTTCCTCGCAAAATGTTTGCACCTTTTGTGGCTGCTTTAAATTATCTATTTTAAATTCTTGCACACAATCGCTCGAATTTATTGTGCTTTCAACTAAACACTCAATATTTTGATTTTCGTTTTGTTGCTCCACCCGAACATTTTCTGAAAAATTGTCTTCATTTTTCGCCATCAAATTAGACCCATCATTCTGCACCAAACTTATATTGTTATTTATTTTTTTATCAATTTCAGTTTGAGGCTGTAGTGTTTCGACAGAATTTGTCTGCTCTTTAACCTGACTTTTAACTTCTGTTTCGACTTTAGTTGACGCCTTAGACGATGTGGGCATTATTATAATTCCAAGAACAACCAAGATTCCGCATAAAGCTGTAACAATATCCATAAATGAACTACTATCAATTTTAAATCCAACAATTTGTCCTAGCAGTCGCAAAAACACTAAAACCGCACTAGCCAATGAAATCCAAAAATTGTATGTTCTAATTTTATCTTTTAAGTTCATAATAAATCCTCTATTCAGTTCTTGATAATAATTTTCTGTAAACTATATAATAAACATCGGCACCAACTTTTTGAGCCAAAGCTGAATCTTTTGTAAATTCATATAAAGCCCTTTCTTTGTTAAATTGAGAAAAATAATTTAATATTAATGCAATTTGTTCGTTCTGTTTACAAAGCGCTATGTTTTTATTCATTTCGGCAGTTTGTTGAGCCGTATCTTGTAAAATCTCTTGCCTTTTTTCGTCAACTTGAATGTTGTATTTGTGTTCTATTTCGGCAATTTCGTTGTTGTATTCTAGAACTTCATTTCTTGTTTTTTCGAGTTCTGCAATTTTATCATTAATTGAATTAGTCAACTCGACTGCGTAATTCAAATCAAGTTGAGAAATTGCTTTTTCTTTTTCTTGAGACAATAAATTTAATTGAGATTCAAGTTCTAACAGAGATTCTTGTAATTTTGTTTGAATTTGAGACAACTCACCGGCTCTAGATTGTTCAATTTGGGAAAGTTGGAGCAAAACAATACTACTTCGAGCAAGCCCTCTACGCAACGCATCATTTTCGGCCATTTCTCTGGCATGGTCGTATTGCGTATTTGTTTCTAAAACTGCCTGGCCATATTTCTCCTCTGCAGTTTTTTTTTGTGAGTTTGTATCACTAACCGCATTTTGATACTCATTTGTTAATTGATCTAATTTAGTCTTATAATCAGCATCTGCCTCTGCTTTTGCATCTTCTTTTATTTGTTCTTCAGTCATTGTTGGCATTTCTTTTTTGGTAAGTTCAAGATAATCGGGCAAATCGGCAGTAGAATCAACTGGCACATAAGAAGATTCAACTTCGTCTAAATATTTATTTAACTCATCAACAGTTTTAGGACTAACCGACGAATATATTGGATCTTTTGTTGGATCAGTATTAATAACTTTTTGATTGTTAGAACTAACAGGTTCTAGTTCAAAATCATTAGCAGTTTTTTTGTTTTGATTATCATTTAAATTTTCTGATATTTCCGTTTTATATGTTAAATTTTCGCTATTTTTATTGTCTTTTTCAATATATTCGCTTTTATTTTGTGCATTTTTTGTATTTGTATCGTTTTGAGATATGTTATTATTTTTGTCTAACAACTCGTCAGTCTTTGTAAATTCTTGGTTTGTATTTTCTATATTTGCATCGCTTTTTTCGCTTGTTTCTTTTTTTGCCTTTTTTAATAATTCTTCAATTTTTTCTTTATAATCCATTTTCAACCTCCATGACTTTAATTTCTCCACTTGCCACTTTTAATGAAAAATTCCCCAGCGGTATCAGTTCGCTGCATAATTTATTTGTTGTTGTGCTTGTTGATTTTGTTAAAGTTTTGTCTATCTCTTTTTCAACCACCCCAACTCTTTTGCTATATATACACAACTTAACTGTTCCATCATTTTCCATATATCCATTAACTCGTTCACCAACACCAACTTTTCTTTTTTCTGTGCCAAATTTCATACAATCTCCAATACTATTTTAATTAATTTTTTATCTATATTGACAATTCTACGTCAAGCAAAATTGATCTTGCAGACCTATCAGCCACCGCTTGCAGCAGTGTGCATTTAACCGTTAAATCATCGCCTGGGTTTAAGCCATTTATTATGGTGTAACCCACACGCCCAAAAGTTAAATAATGTGTATAGGGCTCCGTATCTTTAAAAAATATAATATCATCTCCAATATACTTAATATCAACCAATCCCTCTTTATACAACGAATCTTTGGGCTGATTTCCCATTGCAGTTAAAATATTGTTTTCTTGCAAATATATTCCGTTTATGGCATTTGAAGAAATGTTGTGCCTAGACATATACCTACCCCGTTTATTTATATACAATTTCATTATGTTGTTGTTATACAAAAAAAGTCGTCTATTATTGGGAAAATACAACATTACGTGATTTGGAGCAGAACTTCGTTCTAATCGGATATAATTTCTGCCTACTTCTTTTTTTGTTATACTACTGCCAAACTCGGTAATAAATGTTGATATAGTTATTGCTTTGTAGCCTTCTGCAAACGAAAAAGTCCCCAAACAACTATTAGACAAGCTATCCGATCCAGAAATCAAAACATAACCATCGGTATCGTCTAAAGCCAATGTGGTTGATATATTGTTTGTTGAACTCATATCCACCATATAAACAGATTTTATTTCAACATCAGCTCCATTACATTCGAGTTCTAATATCACTGCCGGTTTATCATCTGAAACCTTAACAGCACACACCACATTCCCCTGTTTGTTTGTTCCCAAAGAAATCTCTTGAGCTTGTGTATTATAAAAACAATAATCTTGTCCAAACTTTAAATTTAAAGCATTGTTCAAATTAAAGTTCGTTTTTCTTAATTCGCCATTTTGATATTTGTAGTGCTCCAAGTATGGTTCCTGACCTGTTAAAACAAAAACATGATCATTAAAAAACTCCAAATTAGTTATATTTGAAATATTCATTATTTGAGAACTGTCAAGCTTAATTATATTTTTATCTACTAATTTATTGTCAAATTTATCAATCAAACCTTTTATGTTTTCGCTTGCATATTTTAAAAAATCCTCATTTAAACTCGCATAAATATCTATTGTATTTTCTGAAACCATTGCCAACATATTTCCACATTTAGATTCAAAAACACGCCAGCCTCCACTAGATGAAATATTATAATCACAATCATCACCAAACGGCTTTGGAAATGGCTCGGAATAAAGACAACCAAATTTTGTTATTGGATATTTAGCTAATTCTTCTTCCAAGTTAATTACTTCGCCCGTTGTTTCGTTTCGTATTTCAATTACTTTATCAATATAACTTCTTGACAACACTGCCCGACCAGTTGGCGTTACTGTGACCGATTCTTCCATTTCTGACGCTGTTGACATGTATTCTCTATTTTGTCTAATAACCACTTTCTCGTCTGCCAGAAGGGACAATTCGGGAATTGGGTGGTTCGAATTTTTGCCTATAAATTTAAAATGGATTGCGCTACTTGATTTTGTTATTTTAGGAGCAACATTTAGGGTTGTGTATTTTTTACTAGGAGAATAATCTTGTTCAATCTGAATATTGTTTGGTCGATGGTCTTGCCCAATACCAAAATCAAATGTAGGTGCTGTTTTGTTATAAACATTAGAGCCCATTAAAAATTTTAGAAAATCATTATTTTTCCCAAGCGGAACAATTTGGCTTGAAACGTCCCAATCTAAAAAAATTGTAGCAAAAATTACAACGTCCTGATTTTCAATTGTGATAGATGTGGGTTGTTCGTTTTCATCAACAAAGTATGCATAGTTATATAAGCTAGGCGTATGATTTAAAACGCTAACAATCCCACTCGTTGGTGTTTGGTTGTTTAATTCACTAGGCAACACGCAAAAGCCAATTTCGGTTATTTGCTTTCCCGAAAAGTTTTGAGCGGGTATGGTTATTTTATATTTTGCATATAGCGGACCCACAAAAGGATTAAACTGAAATTCAAGCTCGCTAGCCGACAAAATCCCAAGCGACTCCACCATAGTTTGACCAGAAAGGCTGCCCAAAAACACATTGCCTAAACTTTGGTTACCATTACCAATACTAACAAATTGACAATACCCACCAAAGTCTGCCAGCGCATCAAAAATTGAAGAGAACATTTTGTTTGAAGCAATAAGTTTTTTGCCAGCATACTCTACTTCAAATTTATTATGCAAACGCATTAGCCACCTCCGAAGTCGTTATCGTTGGAACAACAGATAGATGGGTTCCAAAATCCGCACTTATGTTAAAATCTGAAGGAACCAGCCAAACTGTATCATTAACATCACAAGCCAAAGCAACATTCCGATTTGTTCCGCCACGAATTAGTTTTACCGACTTAACCGAGCAACCCAAATCAATTTTTTTAGCACTCGTGACAACCCCGTTGTTTAATAGTGAATAATAAAGTTCATTATTTTTAACAAACATAATTAAAAGCTGATATGCATTATCGCAACTATGCACAATATCAAGACTTTGGGCTTCAAACTGGGCAATTAAATTATTTAAATCATCAGCTTTAAATAGCGACCAATTATTTTGAGAACTATTAACCGCCAAAAACAACTCACCTGTTCTATCAAAGGCAACTGCCGAATCAAGTGCTTTGCAAGTTTTTTTTAAGCAAAATTCTTGATAGCGTTCATCAAATACAGATATGAATAAATCGCCATTTTTAACAACACTAACAGCAATCATAAAGAACCTCCATAAATATCCGCTGAAATTTTAGGAGACAGCGCCGATTCTGGTGCTGTTTTAATTAAGCCCATAACAGTTAACGAATAATTATTAATTAACAAGTCTAAATTGTCTCCAACGATTTCAAGGCTAAGTTTTAATGGAGTTTGATTATAAACATCAACAACCTTAAAAACAAAAACTTGTTCTGCGCCTTTAAAAATTTTAGTTTGGTTTAAAACAACAGTATCATTTGCCTTTAAAACCAACTGACAATTAGCCAAGTTATAAAAATAAATATCAGAACAAAACATCACCCAAAGTTGAGAGTTTTCAACAGGTGCAAAAGATTCAAATTCAAATAGATAATTAGTCTTATTCGTTACTCGTTCGAGTGCCGAATCATTTTTTAATTCAAAACTCACAAAGTTGTAATTTGAATTGCTAATGTCATTAATGCGTCTCTCAAGCTCATCAACACGGCTTAAGGCTAGTTTTGAAATTTCATGATCATTTATCATAAACAATTCTCCAACAAAATAATTATTGAGACTTAACATCAACCTCCAACATCAAGTCAGAAAAATTGGCTTGTGTAGCAGAAGTAATAATTGAAAATCTAAACAAATTGCCTCTAACAGAAACCGAGCGTGTAGTTGGCGATTTGCTTGCAGGCACAACTATAGTTTGCTTTTGTGACTCGGTCTCAATAATAATGCTCGATTCAGAATTTGCAGATCTGACAGAAATTCTTTTAATTGTTTTTAGTTCACCAGGCCTACCAAGAGTAGACCAACCACTTCGCCAAATCCCATCTAATCCAGAAATAGAACAAAACTTTCCGTCTTTTGTAATAACAACAACTCTCCCCAAGTTAAAGTCATGCTGACAAATGGCAAAAACTCTAGCCCCCACTTCAGTTCTCACCTCAAAGAGTTGCAAAATATTAAGTTTTTTGGAAACACACATTTTATGAGTATCAACATTATATTCAATAAGTGTTGGGGTTTCTTCAATGACGCCCAAATCGTTTTCTAAAAGCAACTTGGCAGACAAATACCAACAACCATTAGCAGAGCCGGCAGTAGCCGAAGCGTTATCAACGCCCGAAATATAATTTTTAAGTTCAGGCAAAATTTTATTAATACTAATACCATTAAAGCTATAGACGCCATCTTCAGCCATAAAAAGAACAACATCACCGCAAAGAGTAACAGTATCTTTATAAATACGCCCAGTTACTGTTGCAACATGCGAAACCGAAAACTCTGTCTGATCACCATAACCCGAAATTTTTGAAATCCCAAACTCCCTAAAAACATATACATAGTCCAAAAAGCTCAACACCTTAAGAGGCCGGCCAAATTCGTCGTCAAATTTAATAAATCCACCCTCATAAAGGCCAACGTTCCAATTTGTAGGATCAAGGTCATCAGAAAAATAGACGATATTTTTTGTTGTGCCGGCAGATGTTGCAAAAAGTCTTTCATAATGCACAACCATAGACGAAATTTTTGGAGCATCTTCAATTTCGCGAACTTCATCATCTCCATTCCAAATAAGCATGGGACAGTCTTCGCCACAAAAAATAATAACATCTTCTCCATTAAGGTTATAGTTTACCGCCACAGGTGGTTTTGAAAGCCCAGTATAAAGAACCTTATTAATCAAACTAAAAAACAGACTAATAGCGTAAAGAGTTCCATTTTTATAAACAATAATCCAATCATCTCTAGTTCCAAGAGGCGTTTTGCACATATAACAAGTGCCCCATTCAACCTGCCCGAGTTCTCTAGCCCTCAAATCAAAATTAAGTGCAAACGGCGCCCCCACAATATTAGTTCCAAGCCCTGGTTTTAAAGTGCCACCACTAGCATCTAAATTTAGCACTTCTTTTGCATACCTAATGGGCATAGCATTTTCATCAATATCGCCACGCATTCCCTCAAAGTCGGTAATTTGAACCGAAAGCGTCCGCGTGCCTGGGAAATTTCTATTTTTCAAAGCAAAACCTCCAAAAAACCCTTAATATAAAGGCGAGTTTTTAAATCTCTTGTCTTTTTCGCCATTATGTTTTGCAACAAAAATGGCATCTTGATAACGCGCATCCCACATTTTAGCTTCATCATAAAGTCCATTTGCAAGACAATAAACCGCACAAGCACCAAAAATTAAAATGCGTTGAGTAACCCTAGAATCCATTTCAAACTGAACAGTTAAACCAGTGATATTAGGTAAATATTGATAGACAAAACTAAACTGGGAGTTTGGTTTTGACAACTTAATAAAATCAGGAAAAGTTCTAAAAGTAGTATCATAGCCAGAATCATCTTTAACTCGAATGAGTCTATAAAACATTTTGGTAAAACCAGAGATAGGAACACAACATTGCTGATCTGTTGTTTTTACTTCGCTAAACAACAACGGAAAATGTTCTTCGGCCAATTCAATAGCGGTCCAATTTAAAGCTTCAAGCATAAATTTTGTTTCGGTTTGCATATTGTAATTCTCATCTAAATTCTCAACACTCAAACTTGAAGCAATATCATCTCTACCCAAAAAAGAGGCAATAGGCGCCAAAACTTTATAAGCAGTATAAACCATAAAAAGCTCCTTAAAATCTAAAAATTAACTGTTTAAATCAATTAAGAAATAAAAGACTAAAAACCAAAAAGCCCTCAAAAATGCTTTCTGGCTATATCTTCAATAAAACTAGCATTCTGCTGAAATTGTCTGCGCAAAACATCTGCATTATTTTCCTCAATTTCTTGAATAATTTTCCCCAAGTTATTTACTCTATGTTTTGCCAAATAATCAATAGTTCTTTGGTCAATCTGATCAAAAGGCAAAACAGCAACCAAAGTAATGCGACTATTAACATCAATATCATGAACTTCATAGCGTTGTTTTAATCTGTTCCAATAAATTCTCCAACTGGGCACAAAATCACGAACTCTAATATGAACATCAAATGGATCGACAACCATTTTCATATATTTTGGATTAATCATACACCCTCCAACAAAGCAAAAACTCACCCAAGCCCCAAACCAAATTGGGGCTTGAGCAAAGCAACAATTAAGATTCAGTAATGTTAGTTAAACGAGCTTGTCCAGATGGTTTATTGCAAATGATATCAGCATATTTAACCAAAGTAGCAGAATAAGTAGGCTTGCCTTCGTTTTGTTTAATAACTCTACCGCCCTCACCTTCTAACCATTTCCAATCACATAACTGATGCAAATTAAATTCTTTAGTATTTAATAAATACATAGTATTAGCAGGTGCAAATCTATCAGAAACAACAGGAATACCATTAAAGCTTATTGCCTTAAAACCACCTGCAAGATCTAAAACATCAACATTAGACCTATAAGATGCCAAATATTCTTGATAATTTCGTTTAACACCGGCCGAACAAACAATAAAGTCAACTTTGCTATCTGCATTTTCTTCAAGTTCGTCAACGGCGCGTTGCATAATGATGTCCGAGATAGACCCAGTAGTAATAGTAGAAGAATCAGCTTCTAGCGCATTATCATAGGGTTGCATCCAACCATAATCCGCACGAGTCAAGCCATAAAGAGTTCCGGTTTTTGCAAATATATCATCTAAACCGGTCAACTCTTTTCCATAAGAATCCTGAACTACCAAATAGCAATCAGCAAGCGCAGATTGAGTAATAGAGCCCGAACAAGCGACCTTAACTTTTTTAGAAGCACGGTCAATAGAAACAACTTTCATCGCTGTTGCACCAGTTGTTTTAGCACCACTACTGCTAACAACATCAACTAGCATTCCTTCCATTAAGTTTTTAACACTATCAACGGTAATTTCCATAACACCAGACGAAGGTGCTGTATTTGATACAATTTTAGCTAAAAAGCCCTTTGAAGAACCATATAACATTCTACCAAAGTTAAAACTAGAAGCTCTAACCAAGCCCTCCATTTCTGCATTCAACAAATTAACAAAAGCGCCAGCATTGTTTTCTGATGCTCTAATAGCCTTGTCAGAAATTTCAATACGACCATAAAGATTTTTAAGCTCAAGCACAAATTGAGCATAATTGTTTCCGCTTGCTGTTGGCAAATCTCCATCTTCAGTTCCCGCACCAATACCACCATTAAGCCCATAAGGTGCAAGTTTACGAATTTCCTTTCCCCAAACATCAGCGGTTGTTTGTTTAATGCGTGCAAGAAGTGGATTAATTGCAGTATTCAACTGTTCAGAAACAACACCCAAATACACTTCTTTAAGCGCATTATTTGCGTTAGATAAAGTAGTAACCATAAAACCTCCAAAAAAAAATAATAAAAATGACTTGTCAAACACCCCTAACAATTTAATAAGCTATCACTAGCTTCCCTAATTGAAGAAAATCTTTTTCTTGAGCTAGCAACTGGGATAGTTGCCGAAAACGAAATAGGCGGAGCAAAACTCTTGGATTTCAAACCATTCAAATACTCGGACAAAACTTTTTTCTTAATTTTGTCATTGGTCGCAAACCAATCAAAAAGCTTTGGTGCATCTAAAACACCCAAAACAGCTCTACCAAGTTCCACAGCAAAAGCCATTTCAATTGCATTGGGCAAACAAGCCAAATCGTGATCGGCAATCAATCTATCAATTCCGGCGCGTTCAACAACTCGAGCGACAGGAAAACTTTCAAAAAATTGATATAAATCTGACTGCCAAAATGGCAACGCATAAACCGGTATTTTTGCGTTACCTTGATTATGCAAATTGGAAGAATTGTGCAATTTAAAATCATGAGCACCAGCCCCATCACCATCACCAATATTGCAAATAATGGAGTCGTTTTCGGCGTCCCGAACAGCGATTATTCCATCAGATTTAGCATCATTAATTTCATCAAAAGAAGAAGCACAATCAGCACAAACATCATTATGAGCAAGATCGTCATTAAAAGATTTTTTATCAGCATCAACCAAGCATGATGAGTTCACAGCCAAAGAAGAGTTTGTTGCATCATCTAAATCCAAACAATCACCATGCTCATTTTCAACAAAATTTTCTTGAGCAGAATTAGTAGTTGAATCAGCGGACAAATGCTTTA
>CALVJV010000054.1 GCA_944332395.1 uncultured Clostridia bacterium
CACTGCGGTAAACAAAACTGCTATAATTTTCGTGAAAACCTTTAAGAAAATGACCGTGTTTAAGAAAAACACGGTCATTTTTTGGGTTTTTTCATATATAATATTGCAAAATATTTTGTCATTTTTAAGGGTTAAACATACAAAAAGTCAGAAAAATTTAAACATTAATTCTATTATTTATTTAACTTCAAAATAAAGTTTTCCAAGTTAGATATAAACCACTTAATTTGGTTGGCTTTTATCTTATCTTCAAACGCTCCTTGTTTTAATAACTCTTCTAATCCTTGTTTTAATTGTTCTAGATATGGCTTTTCTAACATAAAGAACTCATTAATATTAGCATATCCATATCTACCTAAAAAAACGCTTCTTAATTTTGATATTTGACTAGTTTCAAGCAATGGAATTAATTGCAACAATTTATCAACATCAATTTTCTGCATAAAAGCACGGTCGCTTAAAAATCTATCTTCCCGTTTGGAAATTTTGCCATAAAACTCATCAAATTCTTCAACAGTATAATTATAATCTTGCCACTGTCTATTATCAGAATCAGCAATATCTTTTAATTCCTTTTCAAATTCAGCAAATTCTTTTTGTTCATCTTCTGTATGTAGTTCGATTCCACTATTATGCAACAACTTTATCTTGTTTTGCATACTCGCTTTCCTTATATTTTGAATCATAAAATTCTTACATTTATCTACCAAATCGTAACACTCAACTACATATTTTAAGGAAATTAAATAATTGGATAATTTTAAATATTCACTATAAGGAATATCGTCTTTCTCTAGAAAATCGCAGGTACTAATTACTGCAGAAACAACATCTTCCTCGTTCAATTCATAATAATTATAAATTACATTTAAAACTTCCGATACTGCATTCTTTTTTAATAATGCATCTCTCTGTTCTATAAAATATCTATTGCTTGCCTCTAATAGTTTTTTATCTTTTTGCTGAAAAACAACATAGTCGTACGCAATTTTATACAAAGGATACTTATATGACCCCAATGTAGTTGATGTAATCGATTTATCATCCTCCCAACACAAAAAAACATTTTTCTTATGCTTAAATGCGAAGATAATTACCCCTAAAAATAATGCCCTTACAAAATCTATGTCCAAATCAAAATCAATGCCGTTGAGTAAATCCACAACTTTTTGACATCCAAAAATAAATGAACGGAAATTATATGAGTTTACTTCTATCGTCATTATCGCATATCGAATCTCATCAGCGATATTAGAATACCCTAAAATATTTTTATCGGCAATCATCAAATCAAAATATTTGTTCGAAAAATTTCTCATTATATTTTCTATCGTTTCAATATAATTACCCATAAAATAAATGGTATCATTAATGGTTTTTTCTTTGATTTTTAAATATTCTAATGTGTCAGACGAAAACACTTTTTTAATATTTTTCTTGCCGTCTTTTTCTTCTACTATTTCTTCATATTTATAAATTTCTTGTTCGTTTGCAACTAATAGAACTTTTACGCCGTCTTGCTCAACCAAACTGTTAACATATCCCAATATCTCTTTTATATCAATGGAACTGCGCTCCACATCTTCTAAAACAATCAGTTTACCAGTCAAGTCAACAGAACTATATAGATTGTTTAAGTCTTTCTCACTTACACTCAAATCAACCCCAAAAAAACTTGTCACCCCTTTAACTATTGTCTTAGCTATTAATTTCCCGGAAGATATTTTTTCGGATTTTTTACTAAGCATCTTTGCTCGCAATTCAAGATATATGTTCTTGTTTATTTCGGCGATATCGCTTATTCCATATAAAGAAACGACAATACATTTTTTATCGCCGTCCTTTTCAATATATGGCAACAACTCATTCCTTATATAATAACTTTTGCCAGAACCCCATTCGCCAGTAAGCATAATAGCACTATTTGTTTTATCGTTATCCAAATAGTTTTTTATAGTATTGTTTAATTGCTCAAAATCCATTATTAATATCCTTTAATTATTTTTATCATTATTTCCACGAACAATTTATTGAAATTATCGTTGCTGGCATGCCGACAATTTGTACGTCAAATTTAAGACTGGTTTCTACTTTAGTAGAAGCGTTATGTATACGGAAATTAGATTGCCAGCCCCCATCCATATAAAGTTCTACCGTATTTGTGCTATTAGGCTTAAAATCAAAACTAACAATTCTTGTAGGCAAAGAAGCAACTGGTATTTGAATTCTAGGTTGATTTATACGGCTTGGTTGATTAAGTTTTCCGTGCAAATTATATGATTGAATTTGTGTAATTCTTTTGCTGTCAATACTTATAACTTTATAAAAATCAAATTCGCCAAGTAAATATTCCACCATTTTGCGTGGCACAGCAGAATCAATGCTATTGCTCTTTTGAATTTCTTTAATAAATGCCCTTAAAAGAGGAACATAGATTTGTAAATCTTTTGATGGTAATTCACTCCATTTTTTATCAAATGATTTTTGCTCTGTCAAATAATCAAAAATAGGTTTTATTTCTTGCCAATATTCAGCAGAACAAGGAACACCAAACCATTTTGAACCAAAATCTAAAGACTTACCTAAACGACTATGCTTTACGGCAAAATGATTATGCTTTATACTTAAACCAATTTCCCATTTTGCGTCTTTTCTAGTAATTACAATATCTCTAACGTCGCCCTCCTTTCCTTCGCTATCTGTTTGACACGTAAGCACCACCATATCTTCGCCTTCTTCAAGTAGCATCGGTTCCATGTCAAAAATTGTACCAACCGTTGCTTTTGCACTTTCTGTTAAAATGTTTTGAAGAACTGGAGAAAGACTATTCCACGCATTAGCGTTAGCATTTAAGGCGCTATTTATTTGAACTATTGCAGGTCTCAGCTTTTGTATTTCTTCACATAATGTCAACACACAAATGTATTCATATGCACGCCCTTGGTTATTACTTTGTTCACTCATATTTTTCTCCTATGCTTTTTCTAAAGTTTCTTTTATTGCTACAGCAACCTCATAAGCAAGATTTACTGGTACAGCATTTCCTATCATTTTATAAGCATCATCCGTATTCTTATATATAAACTTGAAGGAATCTGGAAACCCTTGAACTCTCGCAACTTCCCTAATTGACATACGGCGATATAAATGTTCTTTACCCTTAACGAATTCCCTTTTGTTTTGAGAAATAAATTCCATTTTAGGTGCCTGAGGGTGAATTTGACACTGTCTACCCGATGCTTGAACCGTAAAAGCCTGCTCATCCCAATCCTTTACACGATTTCTACTCATAAATATAGTTGAATATGAACCTGTAAAATACTCGTTATTATTTATAGCTACTGGGTTATGATAATTCTTCTCTCCTGCAGGAACAGCCGTAAATTGCAAATCCCAAATAACATCACGCAATGTCAACTTGTTACCTTTTTTTGTTGAACCTTCTGGAAAGTTAAAATCAATATTCAAATCACTTCTAAATCCAATATAGAAAACTCTTTTCCTTTCTTGTGCTACTCCATAGTCTTTTGCATTTACCAATGTAACCGAAACATTATATCCACATTCCTTAAATGTTTGTATTATGTTTTTAACAGCCTCCGAATGTCTATTAGCTAACATACCACTTACATTTTCCGCAAGAAAAAATTTAGGTTGTTTACTTTTTAATATTCTTATATATTCATAAAACAATTTACCGCGTGAATCATCTATTCCTCGTAATGAACCTGCCTCTGACCAAGACTGACAAGGTGGACCACCAATTATCCCATCAATTTTATTAGGAAAATCTTCTTCTTTAATTTTACGAATGTCTCCCTCTATTAGTTTTGTTAAAGGATGATTCGCCTTAAAAGTTTCCCAAATTGTAGGGTCAAATTCATTCGCAACAGCAACATCAAAGCCTGCTTTTTCAAAGCCCAAATCCAATCCGCCACAGCCACTAAACAAACTAATTACTTTCATTATTTAGACTCCTCTACAAAATTAATACTTTTCTCTTTACAAAACTGATTAAAGGCATATTCCTTAAGTTTTGTTGGTCTTGTTACTCCATTTTCCCACCTACTAATTGTAGCGAATCCAAAACCCAATTCTTTTGCGAATTCCATTTGTGTTAAATTTAATTGCATTCTAGCTTGGTAAACCTTATCTTTAAATTCCATATTGACTCCAACTCTATGTTATTAATCATATTATATCACATCATATCATTTTTTTCAAGATGTTTAGTACCCCTGTAAGAAAATAATTTATATAGACTTTTTGTTGTAGTGAATCATACTCCCCGTTGTGGACTCGAAAAACCATTGCTGGGAGTACTCTCTAACCTCACACAATTAAATATTGTTGGTTCGAGTCACTCATTCTACAACTTTATAAAGTTCTTTCCCTAGTTATAAACTCTATAATCCCTCACAGTTTTTAACTAATTTTACATCTTAAAATAGCAAAATTTCCAGTTTTTTGCATAAAAAAAGAGCCAAAATCATAGTTTTTCGCTAGATTTTGACCAAAAATGAAAAAGAACTTAAATTTATCGTTGAGACAAACTTAAGTTCCTTTTGTGGCTCCCCCTGTTGGACTCGAACCAACGACCCTGCGGTTAACAGCCGCATGCTCTACCGACTGAGCTAAGGAGGAATATAAATTCAGCTTGATTATTCTAGCATTTATCGGTAAATGTGTCAAATGTTTTTTAACAAATTTTTTAAATCATTAAGGGATTTTTTGTTATTAAGAACAAGAAGAAAAAATTTATAAGCTTACTCGAATTTATTGACACTAAACCGATAAACAAGTAAATATCTTCAAGTAACGACGATTTCATTGCGGAATCGGGCTTATGTGTAACAGCATTGGCACGTCGTTACTTTTTTATGCATTGGACTATGTGTTTTGTATAGCCTTTTCACAGTAATACTCTTTTTTAACATACAATACGAGATTTAGTCATATACGCAAAAAGACCGGATTGTCAAATCCGGTCTTTTTTCTATTAAATCAACGAAATATTTTTTTAAAGATTTCTTTTGTTGAAATTTTCAAACTGTAGTGCATATCTAATCAAAATCAATTAATATTGTCGCAAAGCATCAATATACCCGCAATCAGGCTGGCAAACAGCAACGCACAAATTTTGAAAGCCACCCCGACGGGCGGTCTCATGCCGTTTATCGAATTGTTGTATACAACTGTCATAGGCACAACCCAACAAAGCGGAATCCAATAAATGATTCCCACCCAAAAAGCGACAGTCATCATAATAATCCCCAGCAGCGCGTAAAGCACGCAGCTGATAATCATAAACACTTTGGCTGCGGTTTGCGTTCCCGTATTGTACCTTGCCGAATGCGTCGGCTGTGTTTCCGCAGCGCGACCGCAGCTCGGACATACCGCGTCGCCGTCGTTCATCTGTGCGCCGCAATACTTGCAATATTTCAT
>CALVJV010000055.1 GCA_944332395.1 uncultured Clostridia bacterium
AAAATAGAAAAGAAGGAAACTAAAAATGATAAAGTGAAAAAAGTGGTGAGGACTCTTGACCTAGTTTTTAACATTGTCTTCATTCCTTTTATCATTTTAACTTCCATTTTCACCTTTTCTATTGTTATTTCCAAACTTAAAACAGGCGTGGCGTCAGTGTTTGGATACACACAAATGGAAATTATTTCAGGCTCAATGCAAGATGCTGGGTTTTTTATAGGCGATAAAATTTTTGTTAAGACTACAAATCCTGAAGATTTGGAAATTGGAGATTATATTGCTTTTTATCAATATTCTGACCCGGAATGTCCAACACTCTCAACTGTTTCTGCAATGAACACGCCAAGGTCGAAACCGAAAGGCAGAATTGTTTTTCACGCAATAAAAGAGATTGAAAAAGATATAAATGGAGATTTGTGGTTCACAACAAAAGGCACAAACAATCTAAACGAAGACAGTGTCAAAATCTATGAAGACTATGTAATCGGAAAATGGGTGGAAGAAGACAATTTTTTGACAAAATTTATCACCTTCATCACTTCTCCTATTGGCATTGTGTCGCTTGTGGCAATTCCGTGTAGCCTTATAATCACAGTTGATGTTTATCAGCTCATCATATACTCATATCAATACCGCCAACTCCTCAAAAGTTCAAATCTAATTGAAAAAGTTGAAATTATGGACAATGAATTAAAAGACAGATTAAAAAACTAGTTTTACGTATTATGATACGTGAGGAAATCGCAAAACTTTCGTTTTGTATAAGGGTAATTTTGTTGACATTACTTTAATATTTTCTCATAAATTAGTAGTCATATCCTATCTTTTTGTGATACCATAGATATAGGAGTGTTATTTATAGACCAAAAGGAATGGCGAGAGAATATAGCCCGTATGCACTGAATGTTTACATAGGTTGCAGTCATAGATGTAAGTATTGCTATGCTCCTCACACTTTGCAAAGACGTGGTGAGGATTATTTTGGTAAGCCAGAGCCGAGAAAAAACATTTTGACTGAACTTGAAAAAGATTTGAAGAAAAATGTTTACACCGAGCAGGTTTTGCTGTCTTTTGTTGGCGACTGTTATTGCGATTCGGCAGATAACGGAGAAATCACGAGAGAAGTTTTGAAAATGCTGAATGCCTATCATGTTCCTGTTGCAGTCTTGTCGAAAGGTGGCAAGAAAATGCTTCAAGATTTAGATATTTTTAAAGAGTTTGGGAACCGCATAACAGTAGGTTCGACTCTCACATTTTTAGATGAGAAAAAGTCAAAAGCGTGGGAACCTTTTGCTTCAACTCCAAGCGAAAGATTGGAAACGCTGAAAATTTTACACGAGAATGGTATCAAAACTTTTGCTTCCTTTGAACCGACCATCGAACCAGAAGAAAGTTTGGCACTTATTCGTAAAACACTGGAAGACAACTCTGTCGACCACTACAAAATTGGCAAAATTAATAACTATCGTTCTGCTGATAAGTGGCAAGACTGGGCAAAATATCTTGAAGATTGCATAAAACTTCTTCGTCCAACAGACAAGCAAGTCTATTACAAATTTTGCCTTCGCAAACTTGCTCCAAACATCTCACTTTTGCTACAAGAGAAAAATCCAGACGAATATATTGTCAGGTACACTCCACCCAAACAGACAAGTTTGTTTGAATAAATTTTTATCTTGTTTGCTATTTTATTAGGTATTTTTTGTTTTCTATTCAACAAAAAAAATATATCCTTATCATAGACAACGCAAAAACTATGAAACCGATTTAAACGTATTGAAAATAGTTCCTGTACATAGTCCTGCTATAAATGGCAATAAGTGTGCATCATATAAAAGTCGTGAGAATAGTCCAAAATGGATCCGTATTTATGCACATAAATAAAAGACATATTATGAATATAGTAATAGTAAATATAATTTCTAATTTGTGAGTCTTATAATATTTAATATCAAATATAAAATCAATAAAAAACAATGCTGTAATAAAGAAAGATAGTGCTGACAATCTTGCAGCATAGCCCCAAGAACATATATTTGATAAAGGAATAGCAAAAATTAAAAGAATCAATAACTTTATTGAGCCATATTTTCTTTCAAAATATAGACAAACAGGGAAAAGCATTATGATACTTAAATTTGCAAGAAAACTTTGTAATAATATACACCAATTATTATCTGTCAACATTCCAGTTTCTTCATTATAAGATTGGCCAACTCGAAGTATCCATTCATCAATTTGATTGTAACAACAATAACAAACAATCCATATGACTAGAAAAAGGATTGAAATGATATAAAAAATATTACTGTTTGTCCATTTTAAATTTGCTTTGTCGCGATTTAAAATTTTTGAAAAGACTTTTTGCATAATTATTTAACTCCATCATAATAATATCACACTTTATTTTACTTTGTATCACTTTTTTCAAAAATTTTATATTTTGTGCTAATTTATTTGAAGATATATCTAAATAGTTGAAATTTTTCTTAAAATGTGATAAACTACTTAATAGTAGTATTTTTTTAAACATAATTTTGTTTACAGTCATTTTACCGATTGCTAGCTCTATTGTAAGTATTTTTGTTGCAATTAATTCAAAATATCAAAAATATAAACAATATTTTCAAATTGTAATATACTCAACTAACAGACAGTAAAGCATATTTGGGATATTAAATTTTAACTATTCGCGAATATATTTTTATAGATTATATAGTGATATTGTTTTGGAGAATTTTATGGACAGTTTTTATTTAAAATCCAAGGAGTTTTTAGAGAATTTTATCCTTGATTTTGACGTTCTGAAAGAAAAACTGCAGGAGATAATGAAAGTTATCTTTTCGGTGCACAAAATCAATAAAGAGATGACAGTATCCTTTGATGAGAGTAGACTTTTTGGAAAGTCAGGCAGTGTTTCAAAGACAAATATCTCTTTTAACAAAACACGAATTGAAATGTTGTCAAAATTAAAAATTGATGATTTAGATGAAAATCATTTGGTTAAAATGGAACTTTTTTATAAAAACTACCCCATTAAATCTATTCACACCGAATTTGAAGATATATTGTATGATTTTATAAAGAAATATAAAGAAGCAGGTGTCCAGCGATTTTTTAATATGGTTGGCAGTTATAAAACCATAAAATATGAAATTCTTGAAACGATATATCACGAATGCGAACATGTTATTCAAGATGATTACAAAAAGTTTCTTGATAAAAAAGAATTTCCAAATGATACACAAAGTAAAGTTCTTATCTTTACTACCCTTTTTAATGCTATATATGAAAAATTAAAAAAAGCAAATATAGAATTTAACTACACAAGAGAAAATTACATATTTCCAATCGAATTTGATGCGAGATATATAAGTTTTAAAGAGATGACAATCCTTAAAAATATGTATTTTCAGGACGATGAATTATTTGAAAGATATTTAAGAAAAAGTATAATCATTCCAAAAGATTTTAACATTCTTCAAACTGTAAACAA
>CALVJV010000056.1 GCA_944332395.1 uncultured Clostridia bacterium
GTAAAAATAAATGATAAGATAAATTATCAATGGTGTTTTAGAAAACTGAATAAAAATTATAGTGAACTAGAAACTTTAATAAAAAATAATGGCCTTTGGTGTGATTTAAGAGATTTATATCTTGAGAATAAAAACAAAGAACCAAACAAAAAGTCAAGAATTGTGTATCATCAAACTTTAGAAACTATTTATAAAAGACACTTCCATTAAGAAAGAGAGAATTAATTCTCTCTTTCTTTTGCTTTGTAAAATTGGTAAGATTGTAAGTCGGCATATATACAGAAGATGAATATGAAACAAAACACATATTAAGCAATATAAGTTATAAAAAAAAGATATCACGCAACGATAGTTAATAGTGGTTATTGCGGTTTTTACTATAAGAAAATTATAAAAATAATAAATTGGGAGAGATGATTTATTATTAGCCAAAATCAGGCACAGTCTTGCCTATAAATATGCCAAGCAATAGAAAAAAGAAATAATCTACATTTTTATTTTATTATTTTATACAAAAATGAAAAATTTATGTTATAATAAATTTATATAGTGTTTTAGGAGTTTTAAATGAATTGTGTTTTTAATATTAAAGAATTATCTGAAGCAGATATAAGAACAAAATATATTACTCCAGCTATTGTTAAAGCGGGTTGGGATATTAATACTCAAATTCGTGAGGAATATCCAATTACAAAAGGTAGAATTATAGCAAAGGGAAAATTTTGTAAAAGAGAAAATCCTTTAAAAGCTGATTACATATTGTTTTATAAACAAAATATACCCATTGCAGTTGTTGAAGCAAAGGATAATAATCATACAATGGCTCACGGCATGCAACAAGCGTTACAATATGCAAAAATGATGGATATACCATTTGTATTTTCTTCGAATGGTGATGGATTTGTTTTTCATAACAAATATATTACCGAAGGAAATGTAGAAACAACACTTTCTAATGATGAGTTCCCATCTCCTGAAAAATTATGGAGTATGTATTTAGAAAAGAATAATGTTAATAAAGAAAAGGAAAAAGTTATTACCCAACCTTATTATTCTGATAATCCTAATAAACAACCTAGATATTATCAAATGAATGCAATAAATAAAACAGTAAATGCTGTATTGGATGGGCAAAAAAGAATTTTGCTTGTAATGGCAACAGGAACGGGTAAAACTTATACGGCTTTTCAAATCATTTGGAGATTATGGAAGTCTGGAGTTAAGAAGAGAATTTTATTTCTTGCCGACAGAACGGCACTTATTGCTCAAACTTTTACGAATGATTTCGCACCATTTAAGGATAAAATGACATGGGTAACAAAACAAAATTTCGACACTGCCCACGAAATTTATCTTGGACTATATCAAGGCTTATCTAGTGAAGATGGAAATGATAATAGCTTGTTTAAAAATTTCAGTCCTAATTTTTTTGATTTAGTGGTAGTTGATGAGTGCCATAGAGGTAGTGCGAAAGCTGATAGTGAATGGCGCGAAGTTTTGGAATATTTTAGTAATGCAACCCAAATTGGCTTAACTGCGACCCCAAAAGAAACAAAAGAGATTAGCACAATAGATTATTTTGGTGAACCCATTTATACATATTCTTTAAAAAATGGTATAGATGATGGTTTTTTAGCACCTTATCGTGTAATAAGAGTTTTCTTTGATAAAGATGTTGCTGGATATTTGCCATACGAAGGGCAACTTGATGATAATGGGCAAATTATAGATAATAGGCTTTATGATGCTACTGATTTCGATAGGTCGTTAGTGTTAAAGAATAGGACAAAACTTGTTGCAAAAACTGTCTGTGATTATATGAAAAACCATAATTGTAGAATGGATAAAGCCATTTTCTTTTGTGTCGATCAGGAGCATGCGGATAGAATGAGAGAAGCTCTTGTTAATGAAAATCCAGATATGATGAATATAGATGATAGATATGTAATGAGAATTACTTCTAATGATGTTTATGGCGTAAAACAATTAGATAATTTTAGAAATGTTGAAAGTCTCTATCCTACACTTGTTACGACTTCAAAATTACTTTCAACTGGTGTTGATGTTCCAACAGTCAAATACATCATTTTGGATTCAAATATTAGGTCTATGACAGAATTTAAGCAAATTATTGGTCGTGGAACAAGGGTTAGAGAAGATCTAGGTAAATTGTATTTTACAATCTTTGATTTTAGAAATGTAACTAAATTGTTTCACGAAGAAGAATTCGATGGGCCAATTGAACAAGATGAAAATTATAATCCAAACAATCCAAAAAGTATGCCAGAAGAACCACCTGTTGTAGAAAAACCTAAAGGTGAGAAAAAATCTAAATTTGTCATTGGTGATGAACCTGTTACGATTTCGCAACAACAAATTCAATATTTAGGCAAAGATGGGAAATTAATCACTGAAAGTTTGATTGATTTTACCAAAAAGAGTGTTCTTGCTGAATATTCTTCACTTGATAAGTTTGTTAATGCTTGGAATGAAGCTGAAAGAAAGCAAGTAATAGTTGAAGAAATGGAAAACCGAGGTGTGTTTTTTGATGATTTAAAAGAAATCATAGGTAAAAAGGATTTAGACCCATTTGATATAATTTTACATATCGTATTTGATAAGCCTGCACTTACTCGTAAAGAGAGAGCCAACAATGTAAAAAAGCGAAATTATTTTACAAAATATGGAGAAAAGGCACGAGAGATTCTTGATCTTATTTTGACTAAATATTGCGATGCTGGATTAGAAGATTTAGAGAGTGTTGATATATTAAAACTTGATCCAATTAAACAGTATGGCACCCAAATTTACATTATTAATAAAATATTCGGCGGTATTGAAAATTATCAAAATGCAATTAGAGAGATGAAAAACTGCTTATATGCAGTTGCATAAAAGGAGAAAACTATGGCAATGTCTGCCTTAATTAAATCACTTGAAGATACAATGCGTAGCGATGCAGGTCTTAATGGTGATGCTCAATATATAGAGCAAATAACTTGGTTATTATTTTTGAAAGCTTTTGACGCAAAAGAAATGGAATGGGAATTAAATCCTAATTCAAAGCCGGTTATACCAATAGGCTATAGATGGCGTGATTGGGCTGAAGATAAAGAAGGTATCACGGGTGATGCTTTGATGTCTTTTATTGATGATTTATTTCACACACTTAAGGATTTAGATACATCAGATGGAGACATGCGAAAATTTATAGTTAAAGGTATTTTTGAGGATACAAACAACTATATGAAATCTGGTATAAACTTGAGAAAACTCATCAATAAAATGAATGATAAGGTAGATTTTATTGATGCAACACAAAAACATACTTTCAATGACTTGTATGAAGGCATGCTTAAAGACTTGCAAAGTGCAGGAAAAGCTGGTGAATTCTATACCCCAAGACCTGTTACAAATTTTATTGTTGAAAAAGTTAATCCAAAATTAGGAGAAATAGTTTTAGACCCCGCTTGTGGTACAGGTGGATTTTTAACGAGTACTATTAATCACTTTGGCAAAATTAATACAGTAGAAGAATATGAATTATTACAAAAATCAGTTAATGGTTGGGAAAAGAAACCTTTACCTTACTTGCTTGCAATGACAAACCTTATTCTTCACGATATTGAAGTTCCACAAATTAAGCATCAAAATTCTCTTGCGAGACCTTTAAGTGATTATACTGCTAAAGACAAAGTTGATGTAATCGTTGCCAATCCACCATTTGGAGGTTCAGAAGATGCTATAATAAAAAAGAATTTTCCAAGTGAGGTTCAAACAAGTGAAACCGCCGATTTGTTTTTAGTCTTAATGATGCATTTATTAAAAGATAAAGGTCGTTGTGGTATTGTTTTGCCAGATAGTTTTATGTTTGATGGTGGAGTAAAAAATACAATTAAGCAAAAACTTTTAGAGGAATATGGATTGCACACGATTATTAGAATACCACCAGTATTTAAACCTTATGCTAGTGTAAAAACAAATTTATTATTTTTCCAAAAGGGTGTGAAAAGTAAAGGTGTTTGGGTGTATAGACTAGACATGCCAGAAGGGGTGAAAAATTTTACAAAAACAAAACCAATGGAAGATAGACACTTTGACCCTGTGCGTGAATGGTGGGATAACAGAAAAGAAATTGTTATTGATGGAAATTATAAATCTAAATTCTATACTATACAAGAATTAAAAGATTTTAATTATGATTTTGATAAATGTTGTCCATTTCCAAAAGATGAAAATATAATACTTGAACCCAATGAAATTATCTATAATTATAAAAATAGAACACAAGAAATTACGTCTTTAATTAATAAACAAATTGATTTACTAACACAAGGATTAGATTGTAATTATATAGGAGATTTTAATGCAAACATTCAATTATGTAATGATTTGGTTTTAATAAATCAAAAATTTGCAGAAGATTTGTTTCAGTCAATATTATTTCAAACAGTTCAAGGTAAAATTTCTAGTAATGTAAAGTTTAATGATAATATTGAAATCACATTAAATCATATTTATTCTTGCAAAAAAGAAGAAATAAAAAATGGTCTAGTTATTGATAAAAAACACACACCTGATGTAGTAAAAGATGATGAAATTCCTTTTGAAATTCCAAACTCGTGGAAATGGGTAAAATTAGGCGACATTACAACTTTTTATGCAGGGAAGACCCCTGAAAGACACAATGTAAATTACTGGAAAAATCCCACTACACCTTGGGTATCAATCACAGATATGATTAATAATGGTATAACGATGGAAACAAAAGAGAAAATAAGTGACTTGGCAGTAAAAGATTGTTTGCAAAAATGTGTATCTCCAAAAGGAACTTTAATAATGAGTTTCAAACTTACTATTGGTAAAGTTTCTTATTTAGGTATTGATGCTACACACAACGAAGCTATAATTAGCATATTCCCATTTGCGAAAGATGATAAATTAGAAATACTAAAAAATTATTTGTTTACCATTCTTCCATTTATGGCAAATTATGGCGATTCTAAAAATGCGATCAAAGGCAGAACGCTAAACGCAACATCTTTAACAAATCTCTATATTCCTTTACCTTCGTTTGAAGAACAGAAGTATATTGTGATCAAGGTTAAAGATCTTAGAAAATTAGTTGATACATTAAATTAATAATTATGGAGAAAAAATTTTGACTTACAAAGAAGTTAAAGAATTATATGATACGGCAAAAGACGAAACGACATTAAATGCTTTAATTGAGTTTTTTGAATATCATAACAATAATAAAAATGTTTTGTATTATATTGCAGATTGTTATAACGAACTGCAAAGATTTTCTGATGGTCTAAATTATATATTACCTAAAATTAATAATGAGACTTTTCCTTATGAAAGGTATTCAACTATAATTTGTAAATTATTTAAAGGTTTATTAACAACAATGATAGACAAAGAAAGTAATAAACCACTTAATATGGGAAAATATTCACAAGAAGTATGCAAAATAAAACAGTTGTGGGTTGATTTTAAAGATGTAAAATTTTTATCAATGTATGGGTTTGAATGTAGAAAAACTAATTGTCAGAAAGAATATTTAGATTTGCTTGAAAATGTTGAAGATAAAGATATTTTATCGGATACTTATGTAAAAAGTGCACAATTGTGGTGCTATTATGATTTATATATTAAAAAATTTGCATTTAATAACAAAACAAAGAAAGAAGAATTTGATAAGTTTATAAATAATGCTGAATTTGTAATAAAAAATTGTCATCAAGAAGAATTGGATAAATATTATAATAATCCATATGGGTTAACGGTTGTTAAAGTTGTGAAGACATTAAATCAGAGGTCATTTTGTAATTATAAAGAAATTATTAAATGGATTTTATTATTGGATGTTGATAAATTGCCATATAATGATGAATATTCGTTTACCACCTCTTTTGGAAGAGAATGTGAAAGTGCTTCAACCAGAGAGTTTTATTATTATCAAATTACTAGAGCATATGAAAAAATTGGTGAATATGAAAAGTGTATAGATATATGCAATAAAGCATTATCAGAAGATATGAAATTTCACTATAGAAATAATCTATGGATTAAAGCTAGAAAACTTTATTGTGAGTGTCAAATAGCTCAAGATAAAAGAAAAGCAATTATGAATTATAAAAGGATTGTTGATAAAAATGATTTTTGGTTTATGAGACATAAATTAGCAAATGTTTATTTTAATAATAATATGATGGAGGAAGCATTAACATATAGTTATCTTGCTTTAGATTTGAGACAAGAAGACTCAAAATTAATAAATGTAATAAATGATTTGATTTATATATTTGAAGCTTTAAGTGATTATGAAAAATCGAAATTATGTTTAATAGAATATTTAAAAATTAGAAATAACAATGGCTGGGACATACCTTGTGATATTGAAGGTAAAGCTAAACTTTATAATATAGATCTAGAATTAAAGGGGAAAACGAACTTAAAATATATAAAACATATTTGTTCATGTAAGATCAATCATGATATTAAAAAACAAGACAAATTTGTAGGGATAGTTAAATCCTTTACAAAAAATGGTTTTTCAGGATTTATAGAGAGCTCTAATAAAAACAATATATTTTTCAATAAGGTTGAGGCAAAAAATATAGAACTTAAAATTGGAGATGTGGTAGAGTTTGAATTGGGTAAAAACGCAGTGGGGCCAATTGCAATAAAAATACATTTAAAGGAGGAGTAATATGGCAAGTGTTTTAATAAATAGAAATGATTTACCAATTTTGATTGAAAATTATGCAAAAATTAATAGCACATTTCGGATACTTGGAGTATATCAAATGAAGGGGAACGCTAATGGATTTGTTTATGATTTTATTTTAAATGGCAAGAAGTGTGCAATTAAAGTGTACTATAAACAAAAAGAGACTAAAATACTTCCTGATGGGAAAAATATTGAGCAATCGAATTTATTAATTGATTATATCAAGGAACACTCATTAAATCCCAATATAGCAACAACACAAATTGTTTTCCCAGCATCATCAGATTTTTGTGAAAATATTAAGAATTATTTTACAATAATTTATCCTGAATCTATTAAAATCGAGGTTAAAAACAATAATTATATTTTTGTTGGGTATAATCAAGACAGGCTAAATATACATCAGTATAAAGATAAAGTTATGATACAAGGAAAACCTCTATATGTATTTGGATTAGTTATTAATTATATTGCAGAAAATTCAGATATAGAATTGGAACAATTTTCTAATTTAATGTGTGAAAATTTAGATGTTAATATGCCTTTTGCTGCTGTCAGAGAAAGAATGGAAATTCTTTTAGGTAAATCTTACGAATATATAGATGAAGCAATTAGAAAAACATTATCTAGTAGCATAGTGATGTTAGTAAAACATAGAAATGACTTTTTAGAGGATTATAGTGGTTGTGTAACCGGAGCATTTAAAACTTTAGAAGGATATTTAAAAAAGATATTAAAATATAAGTATGGGTATAAATTTAATAGAGCTGCAACATTTGATATGTTTGATAGTAAGAATTGCACTTTAAAACCAGGATATATAAAGTGCGGAAAACAAGAAGAGAAACAACTTTGTGCCTTGTATAAACTTTTTTGTAATAAGAGAAATGCTTATTTACACGCAAAAATAAATCCATCTATGACATCAGTAATACCTTCTTATATGGATGCTGAAAGTATTTTTATGGAAATTGTGTCTACTATAAAGACCTCATATGAAGTTTTTTTTGGAGATTAATATGAAAGATTTTGTAATATTAAAAAACGAAAGTTCTCAAGAATATATTTGCTTCATAAATAATGTTGAAGATGTTGAGTATTTTTTAGAAGATATTTCTAAGGAAATTAGAACATTAGGTAGAACTAAAATAATAATTGATTTGTTCTTAACAAATGGTTATTCATATAATAGATTTTTTGAATTTAATATAATAACAAATGAGCTATTATTAATAAACCCAAGGAATATAGATAATGAAATTTATAAAACTGTCGCCATGTATTTAAAAAACAATATTCAACTACTTGAAAATTCAGCATTATCTTTAGCATTAAAAAAAATTGTATTAAATCAATTAATGTCTATAAATATTTAAAATATTTATAATTCTTATTATTTTGTAAAATATGTTAGAATATAAAACAAATTAAATCATTGTTATTTCTTATAAAAAGGCCAATAGTTTTGTTTTTAGTTATTATAAAGTTTAGATGTAGTATAAAAAAATTACTTAATGTAATTAAGTTATAAAAAAATTGAAAACAATAATAAAAATCTAGCCACAAAAGAAAAATTTGTGTAATAACAAACATTTATAATAAATAAATTTTATATTTGTGATTTTGAAAGAATGTTTATTCTTAATATATAAATTATATATTATTATTTTTTGTGTATGTATTTACTTTCAAAAGAAATTATAATATAATAAAGAAAAGTTTTCTTATAAATAGAGAGAAGTAAGGTTGACTTACTTCTTTTTGTTTTGGTGCCAATGATTGTTTTGAGCAAAATTTTTTTTGTTGTATAATGAACTTAACAGGAGTTGATA
>CALVJV010000057.1 GCA_944332395.1 uncultured Clostridia bacterium
TTAACAAATAATGACAAACCTTTCAACTTTATGAACGCACTTTTATAGAATAAGAAAAAAACCTAAAAAATCATAACGCAAATAGATTTGCTTTTTTGTAGGAAAGAGAATTTTAAATAAGATTGAATAAAAAAATAAAAAAATGACGCAGTTTTAACGATGCGCATTGGCATGCATGGTAAAGTCGTTTTTAACAATAAAACACAAATTTATAACTAAAAAGAGCCCGACGCGATTTATGTCGATTTTTTTACTTTTTGGTCTACAATCAAAGTGGTTGTGGCTTTTTTGGTTTGTGTAAAAAGTAGGAGATTTTTTATGCGTGAAAAAGAATATAACAATATTGAAAGTGATTTGATTTTTGAAAAATGTAAAAAAATTTGTGAAAATTGTGTCAATTCATGTAAAAAAACGCCAATTTCTAATGAAAAAATTGGCAAACTTAAAATTTGCAAAAACAAATTCAACAATGCTGAAATTGAAAAAAAGTTAACAAATAGACAACAATTTGATAACTGTGAATGTGCCAAAATGTTGTTTGGCTTTGCGAGAAAAATTGGCGAAGCTTCGGTTTCTCAATTTGAACGTGTAAAACTTTTTCATGTGGTTGTTGCCTTTCTTGAGGAGAATTGCGATGGCGTAGTTTCAAAAGAAGCTAGAAGAATTTTGGAGCATGAATGGATGAGAGTTCTTTTGAATACTTATGACGCTCTTCCAAATTTGGTTCATCTTATTGAAGGTATTATTGATGATAGGGCTTACGCTAGAACTCTTGGTCTTGGACTAAATGTGTTTAAAGAAAATACTTATTCACAGGTTGAACAAATTTTAAAATTTTTAGAAAGAAAAAGAAACTTAATAGAGCTTTATGATTTGTTAAAAAATGCCATGGGCTTGCTGTCAGAGAAAAGTAAGCAAATGGCAAAAATTAGATTTTTTGAACATAAGTCTGCGCAAGTTTCTGCGCTGGAACTTGGTCTTGGTTCTAGAACTGTTCAGAGAAGAACGGAAAGGTTGCTTGACGAAATGCGAGCTCTTTCGCATAGATTTGGATTTGATGCAAATGTTCTTTTGTGGAAACTTGGAGACAAAGAGCCTTGGATGTTAAATTGGTTTAGGCTTTAATTGGTTTTGGGCTTGGCTTGTTTTGTTTGTAGTTTTGGGCTTGGTTTGCTTTGTTTGTAGTTGTGCTTATAGGCTATCGGCTTTGGTGCGATTTTGATATATCTGTTTTAGTAAATATATTCCAAACAATATAGCTGGCAGAGTTAAAACGCATATCAATAAAATTTTTAACCATGTTGGCATCGCGATTTTGTCTAATGTTGGCGTGCTTGTTTGGGCTAGTGATTCGCTGATGTCGTCTAAATGTTCATCTTCAATGTTTTCTAATATTTCTGGTGGGGCAATTATCCTTTCTGAATATATGTAGCCTTCATAGTATATGGTTGGTTCGGAAATGGGAAAGTATCTAACATAATACCATATACTTGAGAGTCCATCTAATGGTTTTTCACCTGATATACTGGCTATATATTCTATATTTGAGTTGCCTTGGATTAGCGCGGTCATTTCACTTGATGCTGATGCCGTTTTTCGGAGTTGCGTTCCGCCGTCATTTTTTGTTGTTAAAATTATCTTGTTGGTTGTCGCTTGCAATGGAACAAAACTGACGCGTTTTAGTGAAGTTGGTTTGCAATATCCTATAAATTCACCATATGCGACCTTGTATGCGTCTTCTGTTGTTGTGTCTATTAGTTTAACAAAATAGCTTTCGGGAAGTTGAAAAATGACATTTTCAAGAGAATTGTCTTGGGTGTTGTTTGTTAAATACAAAAGACAATTTTCTCTTATTTTTGCATATTTTTCGCTTGATTGGGTCAAATTGGTGGCTTGTGCAGTTTGCACAAAATCTATGTCAGAAATACATAAATTAGGGCTGTTTTGATATGTTTCATTGCAAAAAACATGCATTTTGGTTTTTTTGATAGCCGTAAATTTTGCGTTATGCATAGGTGTTAGGCTAAAACTTATGCCTATGATTACATATATAATTGCCTTGCTAAATTTTGATATTTTCTTAAAATTTTTCATGAATATATATTATCAAAAAAATATTGAACTGCTTAAATTATATTAATTATATTTTTGTCTGTTTTGTGCTTTTTTTGTCAGTTGTTTATTTTATTTTTTTTAGTAGTAGTAGTAGTAGAAAGTGTTAATTTGTTGATAAGCTTTGTTTTGCCTTTGGTTTTCGATAATTTTTGAGTTGATAACTAATTGGAGTTTTGCTAGTTATCAACTTTTGTGACGGACTTTTTTGTTTTTGTTGGTTTTTTGATGTTTAATTGTATTGGTTTTGGAGGATTGGCCTTGGATAGAATTTCAAATTTACTAGATGAAGTTTTAGAGATTGATTCAGTTTTAAAGACTGATCCTGCTATTGAGGCTTTGTTTAATTATAACAACACCGGACTGGTTCATAAAAAGCAAATGGAATTTCATAAGTGTCTTAAACGCAATCGTTGGGTTTTTGGAGGGAATAGAAGCGGCAAAAGTGAATGTGGTGCTGTTGAAGTTGTTTGGTTGGCTAGAGGAATTCACCCTTATAGGCAAAATAAACCTGTTGATGGCTGGATTGTTTCGCTTTCGTTTGGAGTTCAAAAAGCTGTTACGCAAAAAAAGATTTTTAAGTTTTTGCCAAAAGATTGGATTGCAGAAGTTGTTATGCGTGAGGGCAAAAAGGCATCGTATGAAACTGGAGTTGTTGATTCGGTTTTGATTAAAAATGTTTTTGGTGGAACTTCTTCTATTACTTTTAAAAGTATTGAAGAAGGTAGAGAGAAATTTCAGGGTGCTTCACTAGACTTTGTTTGGTTTGATGAAGAACCGCCCGAAGATATTTGGCAAGAATGTGTTATGCGTGTCCTTGATAAAAAAGGGGATATTTTTGCGACGATGACTCCATTAAAGGGACTTACTTTTGTTTATGATAAAATTTACCTTAATCCAAATCAGGACCCTGAAAATTTTTGTATTTTTATGACATGGGAAGATAATCCTTTTTTGCCAAAATCTGAACTTTGCAGATTGGAAACCAATTTGTCTGGTGAGGAATTGGAAAGAAGAAAGTTTGGCCGATTTGTTGAAAAAGATGCAGGTCTTGTTTATAAGGAATTTGATCCGATGGTGCATATCATTCAGCCATTTTTGGTTCCTGCAGATTGGCAGGCTGGAATTTCGATTGACCCAGGACTTAATAATCCATTATCTTGTCATTTTTATGCGATTGATTTTGATGGGAATATATATGTTGTTGCAGAGCATTATTTGGCTGGGTTTGGTGTTGATGTTCATGCCAAGGCCATTTTGGAAATTGCTAGACAGTTAAATTGGAGGGCTGGGCGAAGCGGAAAAATTGAAGCTTTAATTGATTCGGCAGCTTCGCAAAGAACTTTGGCGAGTGAAAGGAGTGTGGCAGAACTGTTTTTTGAAAATGATATTGCAGTGTCGTGCAAGGTTAACAAAGATGTGTTTTCGGGAATTAGTAGAGTTAAGAACTTACTTAAGGGTGAAAATGGAAAACCTAGACTGTTTGTATTTGAAAATTGTGTAAATATGATTAGAGAATTTAAATCGTATATGTGGGGGAATGGAGATATGCCCGTTAAAAAAAATGATCATGCTATGGACGAATTAAGGTATTTTGTTATGTCGAGACCTGAGATTCCAACAATGCCAAAGCAAAGACTTTCTGATGTTGCTCTTGAAAAAAGAAGGCTTATTAGGGCTCATAAGTTTAGGAAATAGTTGTGCGATTTGTGAGGGAATTATGAAGAATAAAGAGTTGTTAGACATTTTAGAAAAAAAGGCCAGAGGCTTTTTTTATACCGAAACTGTAGAAGAATTTTCAAGATTGCATGATGCTAGCATAAATGATAATAAACCAGATAGCGACAAAAAATGTCGTGTTTTTGATAACGATTCTTGTGATAATATTGAAAAAAGCATAAAATCTAAACAGAAAAACGGAAAAGTCAAAAATGTTGACGCAGATTTGTTGCCTAAAAATATTGGTGTGTTAGAATGTGCAAAAACGGACGATCTTGTTTTGGTTAAAAAAAAATCTTCAACATTTTATGTTCCGCCAGATATTTCGGCGCTTAAGATGTTGTTTGAAATGAGTTCTAAATCGGATAAGGATTTTTGCATTGAAAAACTTGTTGAAAAAAGAAAAAAATTATTAGATGAAATTTTGGCTAATGCTTGTAAAAGTGGATTGGTTGTAAAAAAAATTAATAAGGAGTTGATTTCTGATGAGTGAATTTTGTATTAAAAGATTTTCTGGGCAGTTGCGCAGATGTGATGTTAAAGGTTGTGGGAAAATTGCAGAATTTTGTTTTGGTGATTTAGTTGTTTGTTCGGAATGTTTAAACGATATTTGTAATGCCGTTGAAAAATTTTTGGATAACTCTACTAAAAATAAATCTTTTGTTAATTTAGATAATCCTTCCAAAAAGAAGGCTTCTAAAAAAGTTGTTGATTAAGAATGTTTTGGAGTGTATTTTATGAGCAAAAAATTATTTGGTAAGTCAAAAAAAATTGCTTTTGATATTGGGTCTGTGAATGGTGATGAAAATTTTAGCAAAACGACATCAAGATTTAATAAGCACAAAATTAAGGCGGTTAAATCTGATTTGGTTGATGATTATGAGAAAAGTCTTGTTGCTGATATTTTAAACGATTTTGAAGAACGCAGGTTGCAGAGAAAACCATTCGAACTTAATTTTTCGCTGTGTATGAATTTTGCTATTGGCAATCAACATTCCTATATTTCTAGATTTGGCGAGATTGAAGAAGATTATAAAAATTTTGCTTGGGAGCAAGCTGAAGTTTTTAATCATATTGCTCCTATTTTGGAAACCCGATTAGCAAAATTAGGGCGAGTTAGACCCAAAATGCATGTTCGTCCTGTTTCTGATGATGAGCAGGATATTTTGGCTGCGCGTATGGCTACGGCTTTGCTTACAAGTAGTGCTATTTCTAAAAAACTCGATGAGAAAATTTCTGAAGCAACGCTTTGGAGTGAGGTTTGTGGAACTAGTTTTTATCAAATTGGTTGGGATTCGAACTCTGGTTGTTTGATGGGTGAAGACGAAAATGGTTCGCCACTATTCTCGGGGGACGTTTTGCTGAATGTTTGTTCGCCTTTTGAGTTCTTTCCTGATTCGTCTGGGTCTAAAAATATTCAGGATTGTAAGTCGCTTATTCATGCTAAAGCTGTGCCGTGTGATGAGGTTTTAAGGCTCTATGGTTTTGAACCAGAGCCAGAAGATATTGATATTTTTACTTTTGATAGAGCAAATGATTTTGCTGGGCTTGCGGGCAGAAGTAATTCCCAAAAAGTAGTGAAAGCAAAACAAAAAAATCATTGTTTGGTTGTTGAGAGATATATTGCGCCAACAGTAAAATGTCCGAATGGAAAACTCGAGATTGTAGCCGGGAAAAAACTTGTATTTGATGGTGATTTGCCTTTTGTTTCGCCTTGCGGTGAAAGGTTTTTCCCTTTTGTTAGACAAATTTCAATGGCTAATGTTGGATGTTTTTGGGGGACGAGTGTTGTTGAGCGGTGCATTCCTTTGCAAAGAGCCTATAACGCTATTAAAAATAAAAAGCATGAACTTTTAACTAGGCTCGCTGCTGGAGTTTTGATTGTTGAAGATGGATCTGTTGATGTTGATAATCTTGAAGAAGAAGGATTGTCTCCGGGAAAGTTATTGGTTTATAGAAATGGTTCGACTCCGCCAAGATTTATGGATGATGGGGGTATTCCTGCCGAGTTCTCGGTTGAAGAAAATAGGATACTTGATGAGTTTGTTTCGTTGTCTGGTGTAAGTGAATTTTCAAGAACATCTATTGCGCCTTCGAATGTTAATAGTGGTGTGGCTTTGGGGCTTTTGGTTGAACAAGATGATACTAGGCTTTCGCAGACTGCTGATTATATTAGATTTGCAGTTCGTGAAATTTCAAAACAGATCTTGTCAATGTTTAAACAATTTGGATCTACAACAAAACTGTTAGAAGTTTCTGGAAAAAATGGGGAAGTGGAAGTCAGCATTTTTGAATCAAGCCATATTAATTCTGACGATGTGTGTTTGGATACTGATAATGAAATGAATGAATCACCATCAAATAGAAAAGCTATGGTTTTGGATCTTTTAAAAAATGGGCTTTTGCAAAATGAAAATGGAAAACTCTCGGAACGAATGAGAGCTAAAGTTCTTGAAAGTTTGGGGTTTGGAAATTGGGAGAGCACGACTGACTTGCTGAATTTGCAAATTAAAAAAGCGAGAAGAGAAAATTTTGGCGAAGAAAAACTTGAAGTTTTGGATATTGATGATCATGCAGTTCATATTGAAGAGCACACAAAATGGATTCTTGAAAATCCACAAAGCAAGCAAAAAAATAGCTTGCTTGAACACATTGCTATGCATAAATCTAAAAACTCGACTGACTTTAAAAATGTTAATAATTTGGGTGTAAATTTATGAAAAAGGTTTTAAAATCGTTTAAAGATAATACTAAAAACGGAAATCAAAAAAAATTAGTTGAACAATTTAATGGCGAAGATCTTGGCAAGTTTCAATCAGTTGAACAACTGTTTAATGCCTATTTTGAGCTCGAAAAAGCTTATACTAAAAAATGTCAAGCTTTGGCTGAATTAAAAAATTCTATTAATTCTTCTTTAGACGCTACTAAAAATTTGAGTGACGATATTTGTTTGCCTTGTGACGATTTGGAAATTGAAATTGATTGTTTGACTTCTAATTCTGTGCCTATTGATCCAATAAATAATGAGTCCGATTTTGTGATGAATGATGACTCTTATTTGTCTTTGGTTGAGAGCAAAAATACTGATTTGGTTGAAGACAAAAACTCTGATTTGGTTGAGGGTAAAAATTTTTCAAATGAAGACTTTGCTCACAATAATGTTGGGGCTGATTGTTGTCCTTCTTTTGAGAACATCAAAGACTTTAAATCTTATGGAACAATCGCTGTTCGGGACGCCGAAAACGACTCCATTATTTGCAATATTGGTGATGGTGATGGGGCTGATGCTCATGATTTTGAATTGCACAATTCTTCCAATTTGCATAATCAAGGTAACGCAAAAATACCGGTTTATGCGTTGCCATT
>CALVJV010000058.1 GCA_944332395.1 uncultured Clostridia bacterium
GCATTATATTTTTCTAACTGATTAATCTTTATACCTTTTCTATTTCTTGCCAATCCATCACTAAACTTCACAAAAGAATTAAAATTATAGTCGGTTCCTTTGTAACCAAGTTTACACATTGCTATTAGCATAATTCTATCAGTTTCTATTGCAAGTTTATTTATAAATTGACAGTATAATGATTGCACTACATGTCGGTATTTATTTTCTCTTCTTATAGAAGCCATAAGAGAGTTAAATTCTATATCTTCTAAATCATCTACATTAGAAGTGTATGCTAATTGACTTAATCTAGAATTTTCATATTCTTCTTTAGGTGTTTTAATCATTTTAAAAATTGGTTTGTATTCAAATTCCCAATCTCTTTGAAAATCATTGATTAAATCATTAAAAATATTTATTACATAATCATACTTATGTTGTTTTGCTGGAATGAAATAAGGTGTTGACCTATTAGCAAACATTCCTTCTGGCATAAAATCTTTTATACCAATCATTTCACAAGTCTTTGCATATCTTTTGGTATCAATATGTATTCTTCCAGCTTTTGGATGTAACCCCCAAAATTCATATTCTTTTAGAGAGTCAGAGTCCCAAGATGGATTTGATTCATATTTTGAGTAGTCGAATCTTTCTACTTTATGTGTTGATTTCATATACTTTTTACTCCTTTTATATAAAAATCCTTTTTTATATGAGTAAAAATTTACAGTTTATAATAATAACACCACTCCTTCAAAAATGAACATAGGCGTAACGATTACTGTACTATCGAATCGTCTATTTATAAACTGCATTTTTATTATAACACAAAAAATCAAAAATAGCAACAATGCTTGCTTATAAATAAAAATAACCCCAAAGGGTTACTTTTAATCAATGTATTTTCTTGTTGAACAGGCTGTTTTTAATCTTTTGCCATTTATATCAATTTTATTTTTATATTTTGATTCATAATATTTATCACGAAGATATGTTCTTTTATAAAAAGTGTCTTGACTATATAAAACATTATGAAATTCATTATGAGCTTCGTAAGATATTATCTGTTTAACTATGTATTTTTTTGTCCTATAAACATTGGTTGCATTTTCAAAAATTTCTTTAATTTGCACTTGCTTTATCCTCCTTTTCATTTAACTTTTTTAATAGATATTCAATAAACTCTTTATTTAGTAGGCGGATATACTCCCTAGTATAACAAAGTTTAACTGATAACGATTCTTGCGTATGCCCAGACATATATAGAGAATAATAAAGATCATAGAATTTTGGTGGTGCTGATAAAATTATATCATTGTAAATTCTTACTTTTTTCATCACTTCACTTTCTCCAAGTTGTTGGCTAGCTTCTTCAAAAACAGTTTTATGTGTATAATAATATTTGATATTTTTTAAATCATCTCTGATTTGATTTGCGTTAATCATAAATCCTCCTTAAATTTGTAGGATTTTTGTCGATAAAAAACCTCTACGACAGAAATCCATAATTTGCTTTGAATTACTATTCGTAGAGGTTATGTATTTATATACCTTTGACACGAATCTTGCATATACAGTATTGAATAAGGATTTATTTATAGCGTTGTTTCAGCTCAACCTTATTGTGCCATATATACGAAAACTTAATGTTTAAATATTTTTCACTATTCTGATAAGTGTTTCATTTGAATGTTGTTTTGTTATAATTGTCGATTTACAAATTTGACAAGTGCCTTTTATATCTCCATTTTTAAGAATTGTCGCAGATACTTTATTAAGACACTTTGGACATTTGATAGTTTTTCTTTTACAATTCAAATTTTCCATATAACAACTCCTTTTTCCCGCAAACACAAAAGTGTAAATTTAATAAACTATATAGTATGGTTGGGAATTTCCAATACAATAGTATATTATCTTTTGTATTCAACCTTAGCTGTAATTTAATAACGGGGCATATATCAAATTACAATGGTTAGATTAAGTCTTTTATGACTTTGACTGCAACACCTTGAATAACAATATTTTTAAAATACATATCATTCATTTTATCGTTTTCAGGGTGCAATCTTACTTGTTGTCTTTTGTTGTCTAAATAATAGCGTTTGAGAGTTGCCTCATCATTAATTAATGCTACTATTATTTGACCAACTTCGGCGGTTTCTTGCTGTTTGATTATTACATAATCTCCATCTTCAATATTTGCCTTAATCATACTATTACCACTTGCTTTTAATATGAAGTATTTACCACTTCCTAAAAATTCAGTTGGTATAGGCAAATATTTTTCAATGTTTTCTTCTGCAAGAAGTGGACTTCCACAAGCAACGGAACCATCAACTGGAAGATAACTAACTTCATTTATCATGCTTTGCATTTTTGAAGTCCTTATACTTCTTGATTTGCCATTACTTTTAATGAGTCCTTTTTCTTTCATTTCTGTTAAATAATGACTTACACAAGCAGATGTTATGTTAAACTCTGATGCGATTTCCCTTAATGTTGGGGCTGAACCATTTTTTTGGTATTCGCTATCAATAAAGTTTATCATTTTTGTCATAAGTTCTTGGTTTTTCCTTCGCATTGTATCTCTCCTAAACTTTATCGTTAGCATTTGCTAACGCTAGAATTATACAATACATACTTTAGTAAGTCAAGCATATTGAAAAAGATTATGAATTAAATTTTACCTTTATTTATTAAACTATTTTCTTTTGCATAATAATTTCTTATCTCTATTTCGATGTTTATAAATAAGTAATCTATATCATTTTTTGAATAGTTAGAAAATTTTGTACTACCAAGCTTAATACATTTTAATTTTCTATTACTCTGATTTTTTTCTATACTAACACCTCCTTTCTTGTCTAGACACAAACACTATAAAATAACTTTTTTAAGATTGTAAGGAAATGAATGTATAGTTTAAAGGTAGTAAAAGAATAGTTAATAAAAAGAAAAAGGAAGTAAATGCCAAAATTTACCAAATAATTGGGTATACGACTAATAACTTTTTTTTCGCTGTTGTTGTTATCAGGAAATCTCTAATCTGTCAAAGGAAAAAATTATTGCTTAAAACTAAAAATTTAAAAATTAGAAAGACAATATTTTTTTCTTTTTCTTTGACATCTTATTTCTTTCCTGATTTTTTCGAGGTTGTCGAAAAAAAGACAAATAAGGAGTTTAGAATGATATTTGAGTTTAACCTAGCAAAACAATCTCTAAATTTGGCAACTAATTGTCAAAAACTATTCAAATTCTCTACCAACACTATTGTTTTGCTTCCTTACAAAAAGCAGATAAGCATTATAAACTTTGTATATAAATTTATTTTGGAGGAAAACAATGAAAACAGCAGTAATTTACGCAAGATATTCTAGTGATAGTCAAACCGAACAATCTATTGAAGGTCAACTTCGTGTTTGTCAACAATATGCACAAAATAATGATATTGTTATTTTAGATACATACATTGACAGAGCAATGACAGGAACAAACGATTT
>CALVJV010000059.1 GCA_944332395.1 uncultured Clostridia bacterium
GATCTCCTCCGTGACAGGGAGGCGAGATAAACCACTGCTCCAATGGACCAAATTGCGGGAGCTGGATTTGAACCAACGACCTTCGGGTTATGAGCCCGACGAGCTACCAGACTGCTCCATCCCGCGATGAACTTCTGTACAATTATTATTAAATGCTAAAAAACAAAAATCAACCCCCATGATTTTTTATTAAAAAACATACCATTCCTACAATTATCATTACAATAATTGTAGGAATGGTATGTTTCCAGAAAATTGGGATTAAAAGACTTGCGAAAAATTTATGAATAAATTCAGATGATTGCATAAAATATGTATTTATAACTAATATAAATAAAGTAATTTATTTTGTTAAGAATTATGATTTTAATCAATTGCATTATTTGGTATAATTATTTATTATTATAGGATAAGGAGTATTTATGTCTGAACTAATAGAAAAAGAAATTGAAACATTAAAAAATGAAATTCCTCAATTAAACAAACTAAATAATGAATATTTGTTTTCTTTAGTTTGTTATAAATATTTTTATAATGAAGGCAAATTAAGTTTTTCTGATTATAAAGAAATTTTTACAGATGGACGGCTTGATGGAGGAATTGATATTCTAGCATTGTATAATTCACCTTATGATTATAACAATGCCGAAAATTTATTGTTCATTCAAAGTAAATACTCGTCCTCATTTCGCAATAAGCAAGACATCATTGACGTTTTTCATAAAATACTGCAAACTATAAGAGATTTTAGAAACAATTGTTATTCTCAATATAGTACTAGATTAAAAAAAATCTACTGGGATAATTATAATAATTTAGCATCTGATAACAATTACAAAAATGAATTAGTCTTATTTATAAGTTTAAATCCATCTATAAAAAAAGATATAGATGAATTGGTGATTAAATTAGAAAAAGAATATAAAGACTTAGACGTTACCCTTCAAGTCTATTACCTTTCGGATATTGAAAATCAAATAAAATTAGTTCAAGGTGGCAGACTTTGTGTTCCATCTGCTAAAATAAATATTTATAAAGATCACGGAAAAATTTGTTTTTCTAACTCAAAGGGCAGAAAGGGGATTTCAGTAAATATTTCAGCAAATTCATTAAGGCAATTATATGACCAATACAAAGAACAAGGGCTTTTTGAACAAAATTATAGATATTTTACAAAAATGAAGAAAATTGATGACGGTATAAATACAAGTCTACAAAAAAGAAGAGATGATTTTTGGTTTTTAAATAATGGAATTATAATCGCTTGTAAAGAATTTAATGAGGACGGAGACAATATAAAATTAACGGATTTTTCAATAATAAATGGTTGTCAAACAACTTCACTAATTGGAAGCTATTGTGGTAACAATCAAGGAGTAGACTTTGCAATTCCTTGTAAAATCATTGAAATTTCAATAAATAACAAAGAGGAAACGGATGCTGATTATAAATTTTTAACAGAAATTGCACAAGCATCAAATTCACAGAAACCAATAAATGAACGAGATTTAAAAGCTAATGATTTTAAGCAAAGGGAATTAAAAACAGCATTAGAAAAAAGAGGAATATATCTTGATATTAAGAGAGGGTCAACTAAAAAAGGACGTAAAAATATTAAAAATGAACTATTTGGACAATTAATGTTAGCCTTTCTATATCAACAACCAGGTTATGCCAAAAGTAACAAAAAAGAAATTTTTTCAGTAGAAAAAACTTTTGAAAAAATTTTTTACAGAAAATTTGATATAGATATGATTGTTGACTTGATAGAATTATATTATAAATTTTTAGAGTATAGAGAAAGTTATTATGGTGATGAATCAACAATTAAAACTTCCTTGCAAGAGAGTGTAACAAAAAATGGAATGCTTACTGTAATTGCATTAATTGGTTTTATAATTAAAGAAAAAAGAAAATTAATAAATTTATCAAATGTTAATAAAGAAGAGTTTTTTAAATATGAAATATGTAAAGACGATATAAAGGGAAAACTTTTTTCTGATTTTTGGTATGAAAACCAAGAAGCCTCTATTGATTTTTTATACTCGTTATTCAACTATATAACTCTTGAAATACCAAAAGAATATAAAGAATCAGAACATGTTAGTGTACCAAACTTTTTAAAGTTAGATAGTTGTTATAGGGAAAACATTTTAAATTCCTTTATTACACGAGTATATAATGATATCTTTGAAAAAGAAAGATTGAATAACTATACAAAAATATTTTGTTAAAAACCATTACATATAACCTATTTCATTGAGTAATTAAGTTACTTAGTTCTAGACATAAGTATTTTTCTATGAGTCAAAATTACTAGCGGTAACTAACAGCATGAGAGTATTCTCTCAGGCTGATGATGAAATAATTTTGTATCTTCACAACATTTTTCGAATCTGCTATAATATTACAGGGTTGCCGGTATTGGGTAGGTATTGCACCTGCAGAGTGACTACTGGCAATTTCCTTTTTACTCTTGAATATGTTCTAAAAAACAGATAATAAAGAAAAACAAAACATAAAACCAGAGTTTTTTGATGAATAACGAACTGAATGATATATTTCTCGAACTTGCAAAAATTCCATCTCCTTCACTGAGAGAGGATTCAGTTGCGAATAAAATTATAGAAATTCTTACAAACTCAAATATCAATGCGAAGAAAGATACCTTTGGCAATGTTATAGCCAGAATTG
>CALVJV010000060.1 GCA_944332395.1 uncultured Clostridia bacterium
AGCATAGGAAGTGAGGCCTTTCAAAGCTGTACGGCATTAACCGAAATAACAATACCAGATAATGTAACCAGCATAGGAGATTGGGCCTTTAGTGGCTGCACGGCATTAACCGAAATAGTAATTCCAGATAGTGTCACAAGCATAGGAAGTTATGCCTTTGAAAACTGCACAAGTCTAGCAAGTGTAACGCTTGGCAGTGGAATAAAAAGCATAGGAAGTGAGGCCTTTCAAAGCTGTACGGCATTAACCGAAATAACAATACCAGATAATGTAACCAGCATAGGTTGGTATGCCTTTCAAAATTGCACAAGTCTTGCAAGTGTAACGCTTGGCAGTGGGATAACAAGCATAGGGAATTATGCCTTTAATGGTTGCGCGGCATTAACCAGTATTGAGTTTGCAAGTGGAATTAACTGGAACGGTATTTCAATAGATAGTAATATTTTTGGCTATTCTATATCACAAAACATAAATGTTGTAATAAACGGAACAGATCTTTTAACAATTCAAACCGCATTGAGTAAATTATCTGGCATTAGTGTAAAGAATAAACTAGATATAAAGATAGACTCGAATTTGTATAAGCAAATAACCAATACATATGGTTTTGCATCAATTAGTGCAATTTCTTAAATGTTCTTTGAGTCAAGGTTGTGCTCATCTTTTATGTTTAACTTTATAAGTTTTGAGTCCATTAAAATTTGGGCTCTGTTTATTGATGTTCTACCGAATTTTTGTCTAATAGTTTCAATAGTTTTTTGTATTAGTTCGTTTCTTTTTTTTATTTGAAAAAAAATAGTGGATTGTTGTTGCTTTTGAAATCCAGAAATTGATATTCCTAGAGCTCGTATGAATTTGCGGCTATCGTGGGTGGACTTTAATAGTTTTATTGCGGCATGTAAAAAATCATTTGCTAATATGCTGGGTTCAATCTTTATTTGTCGTGAGTATGAAAACAAATCATTTTCTGTGACAGAAAGGTGGACTATTGTTGCATAACCCAAATTTTCTTCTATCAGTCTTGCAGCTACGCTTTCTGCAAGTAGTATTAATAATGACTTAGCCTCTTCAAAAGTTTTAATATCTTTATAATATGTTAAACTATTTCCAATAGATTTACAAATATTGTTGCATTCTACGGAAGAAAGGTCGTTTCCATTTGCTTTTTGGTGCAACAAGGAACCATTTTTCCTAAGTTTGGATTTTAACAAATCAATGTTTGTTTTGGCCAATTCACCAAGTGTGTGTATTCCCATTTGATTGAGATTTAAGGCTGTTTCTTTTCCCACTCCTAATAAGTCTTGTATTGGACGTGCCCATACCAAATTCTGATAGTTTTCGGGGGTAATAATGGTAATGCCATTGGGCTTTTTGAGATCACTTCCCAATTTTGAGAAGGTTTTGTTATAACTTATACCTATTGAAACTGTTAAACCTGTTTCAAGGAAAACAAGCTTTTGAATTTTTTTGGCTATTTTAACAGGGGAGCCAAATAGTTTGATTGAATTTGTAATATCAAGCCAGCATTCATCTATTCCAGGACTCTCTATTTTGTCGGTAAATTTTTTATATATATTTTTTACGCGTTTTGAGTAATATACATATTTTTGAAAGTTTGGTAGAAAGAAAATTAGGTTTGGGCAAATTGCTTTTGCTTGTTGAATTGTCATTCCTGTTTTAATTCCCAAGAGTTTTGCTGTTTGATTTTTTGCAAGCACAACGCCATGGCGGTCTTGTTGAGAGCCACCTACCACAACAGGTTTGTTTTTTAGCTCTGGCTTGTTGAGACATTCAACAGATGCGTAAAAATTATTTAAATCTGAATGTAGAATTATATTCATTTTTTATTTCCTTTTTTGTTTCCTTTTTCTATTTAAAATTAAATTAAACAAATTAGTAAGCAAATTCGTATATATGTTCAAAATAAATTGATTTTTGATGGTTTATTTTGTTTACAAAATTGTATTTCTTGGATATAATGTATCAGTATGGAAAAGGGAAAACAAAAAAGAAAAAAAACGCTTGAAAAAGTTAAACAAACAATATTATTAACAACACTGCCTGCAAAAAGACGATTGATTTTTAGATGGTGTGAGTCAGTTGTGATAGTTGCTATATTGCTGACTTTTTGGCTTTTACTTGCGAAAGAAGTAACTGGTGCAATGATTGGGGTCGTTTGTGTGTTTTTTGCGATTTTTTTAATTGTTGGTTTGTTGGTTTCTTTACTTTTAAGACGAAATACAACTTATAATATGACCGATACTGAAATAATAGTTTTCTCTGGTGTTTTTGAAATTTTAGAAAGACGGCTTTTGTATAAGGACATTGTAATTTATAAAAAAGTTGTTGGATTGCCTGATTTAATTACAAAAAACGAAACAGCTACTTTTAAATTTTATAAAATTATAAAAAAAAAGAATGGCCGAAAAGTTCTTGTTCAGGATCAGGTTTGTTCAATGTGGGGAGTGAAAAAACATAACGAGATTTCAAAGATATTGCTTGAGAAAAATGTTTTGAAACAAGACAATCAAAAACAAATTAGGCAAATAAAAAAAGAGTTATCCGCTGAATGGCGTGAAATTAAGAAAGAAAAAAAACTAGCAAAAAAGAGTTAAAATTTTAGTTTTAGAGTATTTTATGAAAAAAATTATAGCTATAATTGGAACGACAGCTTCAAAGAAAAGTGATTTAGGAATAATTCTTGCACAAAAATTTAATGGTGAAATAGTGTCATGCGATTCTAGACAAATCTATAAGGGGCTCGATTTAGGTTCTGGGAAAGTAACAAAAGAAGAACAAAAAATGGCTATTCACCATATGTTGGACATTGTTGAGCCAGGTAACATTTTTTCGGTGGCAGAATTTCAAAGAAGAGCTTATGAAGTGATAGATGATATTCTTCGGCGTGGGAAATTGCCTATTTTGGTTGGGGGTACTGGGTTGTATGTTAGAGCAATAACAGATGGCTATTCTTTTGTTGATGTTCCACCAGATCCTGAATTGAGAGAATGTTTGGCAAAGTTTTCAAGAATGGAATTAATTGAATATCTTGTAAAAATGGGACAAAATTTGAGTGAAATAGAAAATTTATCTCCAACACATCTTATTAGAAGAATAGAGCTCGCAAAAAAAAA
>CALVJV010000061.1 GCA_944332395.1 uncultured Clostridia bacterium
ATTTGTGGGGGCATCATTGGGGGCAAAACAAAAAACCAACTCCCAAACTGCCCATATATCAATAGCTTTCGCTATTATTGACTGACGGTTCGTAGCCTGATATTCTATCCAATTAGACTATGGGCGCGAATACATATACATAAAAATGTTTAATAGATAATAATTTTTCATAAATGTCCTACTGCATAATTAATATTATAAAGGTTTTTCTTTTATTTTACAAGACTTTTTGTAGTATTTTTGTAATAAAAATTTTAAAATTTAAAAAATAGTAAAGTAATTTAAGCAAAATCTAGATAATTCTGAGTTGAAAACTATAAAAATTTTGAAAAAAGGGCTTGCAAACTACAAAAAAATGTGCTATTATATATAAGCATGAAATAAATCGAGGTGTAGCGCAGTTGGTAGCGCGCGTGGTTTGGGACCATGAGGTCGCAGGTTCGATCCCTGTCACCTCGACCATAAAATGTAAAATCTGTAGGAAACTACAGAAGTACGAAAATTATATCAAAAGTGCATAAAATACGTTATTTCAAGAGATTGAGATAACGTATTTTTTCCGTCTAAAGTCTTTTAAAATCCTTCTACATCATCAAATTTTGTTCTAGAAAAATTTTCCAGAACAGAAATCTAAATAAAAAAATTCAAAAATAAAATTTATCGAAGAATAAAATTCAGTCATATCAAGTGTTTTAAGATTATTTTCTAGAACTTTTCTAGAACAATTTAGATTTAAGTTAGATGAAAGGAGGTCTATAATGTATGAATTCACCCCATTTAAGAAAACAGACAAGCTTTCTTATGAAAGTTTTATACAATTTCCAAGAGAATTATTAAAAAGAGAAGAATATAAAGTTCTATCACCAAATGCTATGTTACTATATTCTATTTTAACCGATAGGTTAGAATTATCATTTAAACAAATAGAAAGTAACAAAAAAATACAATTCTATGATGCAAAAGGCGATATGTATGTAATTTTTAAGAGAGAAGAAATACAAGAAAAAATGCATATAAAACGTGCTGCACTTGATAGTGCAATATTACAATTAAAAGAATGTAATCTTATAAAAGAGAAAAAGCAAGGCAAAAATATGCCAAATATTATTTATTTAGGCAAAACCATAGGAATGATAGAAAGTGAAAATATAGAAAAATTAAGGAATGCTGAAAATCAACATTCAGGGATGCAGGAATTCAACAATCCCGAGTGTCGAAAATCAGCAGTCCATAATAGCAATAATAATATAAATATAATTAATAACAATAAAGGCACGCATAAAGAAAAAAATTATCAAGGCAGAATTTATCCACCAGAATTTTTTGAAACGCTATATGCCAACAAAGATTTAATCAACGGAGATATTGAAAATTACAAAGAATCAAACTGAATCACTAATTTAAACGATTTGATAGAAAATAATGAGTAAAGGAGAATTGAAAGATGGAACAAGTTAAAGATAGGTTTATCGATGAGAAAACAAAAATTGAATATGTAAGATGTGGAGATTATTATTTGCCAAATTTAAAATTATCTGTAGAAGATACAAATTATTCTATTGGCAAATATGGCAGAATGAAACTGAATTATTTAAAGAATAACAAAAAGGCTGAATATACAATTTTGCTTATGGAAGGTAAATTAAATAGATACTTACATGAAATAGATATTGCTGTTTCTCATAGAGTAAAGACAATTATTTCCCAGTTAGTAAAGCAAGAAAATGTTACAGAAGAATTGAAGATAAATAATCAATTAGAATGGGTTGGCAAAATGAATTCAATTAAAAATCGTGCTGAAGAAATTGCATTTAATGAATTAATTTATATGTAGGAGGATACAGATATGGATGAAATAAGATTATATGAAATGTACTTAAATGAAGCTATTGAAGAGCGAAAAGCAGGGCTAATAAATAAGAATACTGAATATCAAAAGTTAAGAGAAAAGTTTAATGATATTATGAATAAATATCCAAATTTACAACTTATTTTAGAAGAAAATAGACAAATGATTTTAGATGAAACAGAATGCAAAATGTTACAAAAATTAGTTGCTATTTATATGGATATTTGTGATTTAGAAGAAAAAGAAATATTCCTTTTAGGTGGTAAAGAAATGTTTTATTATTTAAAAGATACAGGTGTTATAAAAGAAAAATAAGGAACAGATTTTGCACTTTAATTGTAATTTATTTTACAGTTTTAAGTACAAATAAAGTAACAAAATATTAAATTTTAAGGAGAGATTTCAAACGAGATTTCTTCTTTTTTTGCGCATATTTTATTTAAAAAACAGTATAAAACCAAAAAAATTAATCAGATGAAATAAGTAAAGCAAGCGACGCATTTATACTCCCGTACAAATACTGCTTGCCTTTTTTGACAAAAAGGAATGATGGGGAAATTCTTTCCCCAAACCCCATAAAAAAATTTTGAAAGGAGCTGATAATTTTATGAGAAAATATTCAATAAAAAAACAATTCTATGTAAATCAAAATGAAGATGATTTATTAAAAGCAAAATCTAAAAAGGCAGGAATAAATGAATCTGAATTTTTAAGAAGTTGTATTAAGGGATACAAAATAAAAGAACAACCTACAGACGAAATTAGAGAATTTATAAAACAAATTACAGGCATAGCAAATAACATAAATCAAATTGCAAGAGCAGTAAATGCTACTAAATATATTCGAGATGAGGATTTAGAATATATCAAGAATACAATTCCAAATTTTATTATAAATTTTGAAAAGAAAATATATTCAAGAGGAGATGATTTTAATGGCGATAATTAAGTTCAAAAATATAAAAAGTAATCTACAACATGTTATTAATTATGGTAAAAATGGAGATAAAACTGAAAAAGGATTGTTAGTATCTAGTATAAATTGTGGTGTTGCAACTGCCTATGAAGAAATGGCATTAACTAAAAAGTTTTATCATAAAGAAGATAAAATTTTAGGCTATCACATAATTCAATCATTTGATGGATTTGAAACACCTCCTGCAAATGCAAATAAAATTGGAAAACAACTAGCTGAAGAAATGTGGGCCGATAAATATCAAGTAGTAATCTGTACTCATGTTAATAAACGAAATGTTCATAATCATATAATTTTAAATTCTGTTTCTTTTGTAAATGGAAAAAAATATCACAATAGTGAAACAAATATTGCACTTACTAGAGAGATTTCTGATAGATTATGCTTTGAAAATGGATTAAAAATTATAGATACACCAAAATCAAAAAAAGAAAAAGAAATTGCTGAAAAGAGGATTGATAATTTTAACCGTAGAGACGAAAAAATGCAAAAAGTGATAACTGATATAGATGAGACAATAAAATCCGTTAAAAAGTATTCTGACTTCAAATTAGCATTAAAAGCAAAAGGTTATAGTAACATTAAAGATAATGGCAAATATTTTTCATTAAAGACACCATATTTTCAAAGAAATGTCCGAATCGATAGAGCATTTGGAGAAAAATATTCTGTACAAGGTATCAAAGAAAGAATTTATTATCCAAAAACAAATAATTATTTAACACCTTTTGCAAATTATCAAAAGAAATATTATAAGAAAATTTACAAAGGACCTAAAATTGATAAAGAGAAATATAAATGGAATATTTTTTATAGATGGTATATTCAAGCATTGTTTTGGCTTGGAATATTGCCTGCAAAAGTTACAATACAAGAAGTTACTGTTCAAGATTATAAAGCGAAAAATAAAGTAAAGATGGTATTTGAAGAATTAAACTATATTAATCGAAGTCATTCTAAATCTATCGAAGATATTAAAATCCATAAAAAAGAAATTGAAGATAAATTACCTGTATTAAAAGGAGAAAAAGAAAAATTATGGGTTAAACATAAGAAAGCAATTTCTCCAGAAAATAAATCTTTTATTTTGGAAAGAATTAACCTGATTTCTGATGAAATTAGCACTTTATATGGTCAAAGAAATGCTTGTAATAGAATTATTGATACTTATAATAAGATTTATGAAGAAATAAAAAAAGAACGATTAGAAAAAGAAAAGTTTAAAGAATTATCTAATAATGATAAAAAGAAAATTAAAAATAGATAAAAGGAAGCCAACATAGACTTCCTTTATATATATCATATTTCAAGTAATTTTATTTGATATAAACAAATACTTTTTGTCCCGTTTTTTAGCGTTTCTTCATATTCTTCGTGTAGATGACCATGTACATGTAACGGAATATGATTTCTATAAATGTAATCTGTTATACCCTTTAATCCATCATGAACATTATCATGTTTATTATAAATATATGCTTTATCGTGAGAAACTAGTATATCAGCAGATTTCATATTCTGTTCTAACTCAATACATTCTTCTTGTGTTAGCATGCCATAATCTCCACTTTTATATCTATTAGATCCCATTATTGCAGCAATTCGAATACCTTTACATTCAATTACTTGTCCGTTTATATTAGTAATGTCATTTTGTTCTAATGAATCCAAAGAATCATGATTTCCTACAATACCATATAATTTATCTGTAGGAACATATTTTTTTATAATCTCAAAATCATTTCCACTTATATCTCCTAAAGTAATACAAATGTCAAAATCAAAACTATTCAATTTGCTTAAATGTTCTTCTAAGTTAGATAAACAATTATGAGTATCTGTAATAAAAAGAATTTTTAATCCATATCTTGTATAATCTTTACATTTTCCATATTTTTTTAACAAGCTATTTTCTAAGATTTCACCTGTATTTTTTGTTTTTTTTAAGAAACACATAATTCTCCTTTATAATTAAAATAATTTTTACAATAAATTCTCTAAATTTTCCTTTAATTTGCTTGTAAGAGGGAAGTCTTCGGTTATTTCTATGTTTTTTATATAATTAATTGCTTCCTGATTGTCATCGTTTACTTGCGTTTTTATATACTCCTCAATTTTTTCATCTTTTTGTAATTCTATAACACATTTAGATATAAATTGAATATCTTCATCACAACAAACTAAATAAAGCATTTCTCTAAATTGAGCAATATTTTTGCAATAATATAATTTGTTTTTCAAAATATTTATAATTTCATCAAGTTCTAATTCAGTTAAGGATTTAAGTTTATTATTGTACTTATGTATCGGATGTTCACAATCAAACTTTTGAATAGTATTATTAATATTATTTTTATAACTATCTATTAAGGTATATATTGTTTCCAAAGTTTGCTTATCATCTGGAAGAGTCGCTAAACAGAAATAAATTAGAGTAGTACATAAATCTTTTTCAATCTCAATATTTTTTGATTTGACGTCTTCTTTTAATTTATTTACTTTACCTTCGTCAAAATATTTCATAATAAAAATATCTTTAATAGCATTATAATCTAATTCTGCTTGTTTTTTTGTTCTTTCAATTAACGTTTCAACTATATTTTTTAATGAGTCATAAAGTTCCTCATCATTTTCTATACAAATATTTAAAGGTCCACAGTTTATTATTACTTCTACTCCATAATCACAAATAATAGGAATTTCTTGATTACTAAAATTATTATTAATAACTTGAATAATATTAGTTAAACAATCCAAATCACTTTCATCTAAGGTAGCAATATGTTCGTTTTTTTCCATTCTTTTTTTCTTACCATTTTCTCTTATAATTGTATTTTCTTCCTTTAGTAATACCTTACCGTCATAAAAGACATGTATTGCTTTATGCCCATAACTGCCTTCGCCCCACCATTCTTTTAATGTAAGTAAAATACTAGAATTATCATCTACATTTTCATTAATATTCTGCATATTGTTATTTAAAGTTCCATCGATTTTTCTTATAAACTCATCAATCATGTCAATTAGTATTTCTTTTTCTTCTTTGCAAATCTTCCCATCATTTTTATAACTAGTGTCATTAGCTATAATCTCTTTTGAGTTAGGTAGGTTACATACACTGCTAATTGAAATCCATGTATCATTATTAATATAATCTTCTAAATCATAAAATGCTTCTAGTAAGTAGTTTATTCCAGTATATACTTTTTGTTCTAATCTATCAGTCATTTCTTGCCTTAAAAAATCTCTTCTACAATATGTTACAAATCTGTTATCAGAAGAATATTCTTTGGAATTTAATTTTTCTTTTAACATTTGTAAGTATTTTAAAAAAATTGAATTATCAATTTCATTAGGCTGTAGGTCTTTAATTTCTTGATGAAACATTTCTAAAATTTTTGATAATTCTTGTCTATCCAAATTTTGATCCTTACAATTATCCAACAACCCATATAAAATATTTGCAATATCTTCTAGCTCTTTGATTCCATAAATATAACCTGCCTCTCTATGCCAAGAAATACCATAATCATCGTATTTAAATATTTCCCACGCTGATCCATCATAAGCACTTACTTGTGTATTATTTTCTTTTATTGAATTTATTTTATTATTTATAATAGAAACTACTTGCTCATCTATTTTGATATTGTAAATTAATTCTTTATCATATGCATAGGATTTATATATCTTTGCAGTGCAATTATTATAAATTTTCCACTTAGTATTAATCCAATCGCCTGTTGTATATTCACTCCAATTCATATGATTAAATTCAAAAATTAAATTTCCAGATGCATTATTAGAATTCTCCACAATATCAGCGATAGCTTTGTTTAATTGAATAATGCATTCGGGAAATTTATTATGAATAAAATTATTTTTTATTTTTTCACCATTGCTATATAATATCTCTAATGACAAAACACTAGCTCCATCTGGAATATCATCTATATTTACACCCTGTACATCTTCAAAATTGTTATATTCATAACATAACTTTAATATTTGCTCTTGATTTTCTTGTGGAATACTATATATTAAATCAAGATTTTTTGCATCTTTAACAAAAGTTTCATTTTCAGATACTTTATAATTACATTTTATATTATCGTCAAAGTCCCATAATTCTATTTTTGTACTTTTTATATAATTTCCGTTTAATAATTTTAAATTTTTTATGCATTTCATAGTCGATTACCTCTTTTTTTATATATTTAAAAGTATATTGTTAGGCTAATTATTTTTTGAAAATAAATTTATTATGGATATAAATATCTTTTTATACCATTTTTCTTTTTTGGCAATAATTAAACTTGTATTAGACTCATTTACAACATCTTTTATTACTGTTTTGTTTTGAAATATATTATCTGGATTATACTTTTCTCTTTTTTCGATTTCTTGTGTTTCAGCATTCTTTTTATCTTTTTCATCAATTCTTTGCTTTTGATAATCAGTTGCCCAATAGTCATAAAAGATATTAGCCATTATAGCTCGTGTTTCAGGTAAAATATTTTGATTTTCTAATTCTATAGTTGTATCTAGACTAAAATTCCACTTTTCATCCATATTTGTTTTCCACATTATAATCTTTTCTTTTGGAATTTTTTTAACATCAGATTTCTTTGTATATTTTAATATTTCTATTATTTCTTTATATGCCTTTGCATAATTTTCTGAAACCATGTTAATCCTCCTTTGTATTTTTATTTAAATAAATCATCTAGTTTTGATTCCATACTTTTTGCTTTCTTTTCAAATTCTTCATCAACATCTTTTGCTGATATTCTATCTGCTTCAAAAACAAAATGTTTGTCTCCAAATCCTGCTCTTCCAAAATCATTAGCACTAAATAATTCTGGGGTATCGTCTGTTAATTCTAGGGCATCAAGAGCTCCTTTAAAATCATCAGCTGATTCAAGTTCTATATCTTCATCAGCGTATGATGATTTACCATATAATCCCTCATCACCTTCATGAATACCTTTCTTTTCAAATCCAACATCTATTGATTTCATAGTTTATCTCCTTCACTTTTTTATAATAATCCAATTTATGTATATCACAAAATTTTAAAAAATACAACAGATTCACAAATAAATATTTTTGGAATAATAAAATAAAAAGAGCAGTTGATCAGACTGCCCTAAATATAGCCAAAAGACCATAAATATATTGTTCAGCATAAATGCTGGATTACAAAAATTTCATTGATTTATCTATGGATTACGATGTTGAACTATGCAACCTTAATTCCTGTATCTATAACTTCTTTAACAAAAGGATTTGAAATTTTCTCATAATCTTCTGTTGTAATTGGGTGTGGTTCAATTCTTGTGTCTATTTTCCAAGTTAAACCAATTAATTTAGCACCATCATCAATAATATCACTAAAATCACTTGAAATAATAGCAATATCTATATCACTATCTGCGTTTTCGGTCCCTTTGGCATAAGAACCAAATAAAATGATGGCATCTATTTTGTAATATTCACTAATTTTTTCTATATATTTATTTATAGATTCTATTATTCTTCTATCAATAGACCTCTCAACCATGTTCGAACCTCCTCTATATTTTTTATTTGAATCTCTGTGTATTCATCAGTACATTTTTGATTAAAACTTTCTTTATAATCGTCATATCTAGCACTTATATTAAATTGTGTTATAATTTGCAACTTTTCAACTTGTTCATCAGTTAATTCTAAGTTGCACTTTTCAGCAAGTGCTAATAAGTTATGTGATTTTATTGTATAAGGACTTTCTTCATTATTTTTAGCATATAATCCTTTTAATAATTTTTCTATAACTAAATGTCCAAAAAATAATGAATAACTATTTTTCTTTCCTTTGTATAAAAAATTCATTACATTATAGTCTTCATCAGAACTTTTTAACCAATATTCCATTAAATTTATATTATCCATATTATCAATCCCTTCGTACATAATTATTATAGCATTTTATTAAAAAAATTACTATAATTATTAAAAATTTTTTATTTTATTGTTCCTCAAGCCATTTAACATATTCAGCTTGAGTAATCTCTCCATTTTCAACTTTTTTCTTTAACTCAATATTTTCCTTTTTAAAGTTATTAAAATTTTCTTCGTATTGAGTATTTGTAGGATTTCTTCTAATTCTCAATAATAATTTTTGATAAACATTTCTATAAACTCTTAAATCATCATTTTCTTGCATTAGCTTTTGTTTAGTTCTAAAAGGTCCAACTTCTTTACAAGTTTTATTATTCTCATAAATGCTATTGCAATACAATTCATCAACTCTATTATCAGGAACAAAAAATTTACCACAGTTCTTACATTTCTTTATTGCAGTGCTTTCAATTTCTGTCATTTCAAACAACTCAATTATAAAAGACTGAATTACATCATTACTTTCAAAGCAGTATGTATTTAAGTAATCTGCTTTAACATTTTTTGCAATTTCTTGTGCATCTTCTTCTGCAGTCATAGAAAATTCACCAAAGTTACCAAAATTATTTAACGATAATTTTAGATTATTTGAATCATATAACTTTTCAACTTGTGATTTTTTTTTACTATCTCTTAATATATGTAATCTTTGAGTTGGTAGCAAATTATTCAATTCTTCCAAATCATTTATATTATATATGTAAGTAATATCTTCAATAAAAGAATTTTTATAACCTTCCAATTTATCTTTCACTGAATTTATAACTTCATTTACCATCGCATTATATTCTTCTACTGAATAATAATCATTAATTTTGATTCCAGATAAACTAGCTATTGTTGTAATTCCGTATTTGCCAATAAATTCTTTGATACTATCAATATTAGAAAAATCAGTATTAAGAAAATCACATAACCCAGTTCCTAATTTCATTTTTTCATATCTATTATAAAATTCATAACTATTATGCTTTGAATTTAATCTTAAGTCTTGGTATGTCATTAATTTGTGTTTATTAAACTTATCAATAAAAAATTGATTCTTTAAACGTATCTTAAATCCTTCCATAATACATCTCCATTATTTTGTTATTTCCTAAAAATATTTTACCACAAACTATTGACATATGCAATAGGTGATGTTAAAATACTTGTTAGTAATTGATAAATGATTATAAAAAACTATTTATCAGATGTACATTGAAAATTGAATATATAGTTGCTGGATAGGAGCAGAAATGCCCTTCTACATAGTCCCAGCTTGAGTGGTTTAAAAGTACCATCGCACGCAAGGAGTGTAGCTAGCTCTGATGAGGTAGTGGTGAAATTCCAAAGAATTGATCTAAATATCAACGACCAGTAAAATCCCTGGGTAATTTAGGGTATGAGATAAATATAAATTACCAAATACGAACGAAAGGAGACGAAATATTATGGAAAATTTAGCAGGAATTAAAATGTTTTCAGCTAATGATCTTTGCAAAGGATTTCATATTGCAAAAGAAACAGCTTATGCTATAATGAAATCAAAAGAATCAGGAGCAAGATATATTGGAAGAAAACTATTAATAAGTGAAGATAACTTAAAAAGATATCTTAATAATGAAAGAAACTAAAAAAGAAGATTTAAATTTGCACTTTAAATCCTCTAAAGAAACTATGCTTAAGCAATAAGCTTAAGACTTTAATGATTTAATAGCAAGAATACCTTGCTAAATCTATTATAATCTAAAAAACTTGATTTGACAAGGTATTCTTCGAAAATTCACAAAAAAGGAGAATACAAAAATGACTAAAAAAAGAAAAAATTATAATGAAAAATCACCATACTTGGTAAAAAAAGCAAGAACTTCAAATGATAGACCTATGTGTTCTATCTGTAAAAAATGTTTGAACATAGATTTTTGCAATCACAGAAGAGATTTAAAACTAATGAATAAATGTACTGATTGCCATAATTGTTCAGACAATGAACATTGTGATAAATTCTATATATCAAAACAATATAGTGTTACTATTACTGTAGGAGTTGATGAAGAAACAGGTGAACCAATAAGAAAAAAATTCACAGGAGCAACTCAAAATGAGGCAATCTACAAATCAGAGCAATTTAAGAAAGATAATCCTGGAGGTTTAACAACAAAACCAAATAAATCAAAAATATCT
>CALVJV010000062.1 GCA_944332395.1 uncultured Clostridia bacterium
TACACAAAGTAGGCGGTTTTTTTATTCACATTAAAATAGAATTTTTTGACAAACAGCACCCACCCAATATAAACAGATGGGGAAAGACATTGCAAAAAAATCTACAGAAAGAAATAGAGATTTTTTGGAAAGACAAAAATGAAAAATGACGATACGACTCCATACCCACAAATATGATAAAACATAAATTAAATCAACGTTTTTAGAAAACTGATAGTTTACCCTCTAATATGGATAATAGAAAAAATTCCGCATAGCACACCAGTTCCAAAATTACAATAAAACATAATAAAATAAACTGGTTTGCAAAAGTGTTTAAAAAAGTTAAATATGAGTATAAACAAACTTATGTAAAATTAATTGACATAAAACTTAATAAAATCAACGCTTTTATAAAATTGATAGTTTACCCTCTAATATGGATAAGATAAAAATCATGCCAAACTTCGGCACGGTAAACTGAGCTAAAACATAATAAAATCAAACATTTCAAAAAATGCGGTATCTGCTCCCTTTATGGAAAGAAAAAAATGACGCAGCAAAACCGTAATTCTTTTTTGTCTAAAACGCAATAAAATCAATGGTTTTGGAATTTTTGATAATTAGACTCTAATATGGATAAGAAAATAAATCCGCTCTATATCCACTGAAAATAAATGCTACAAAACGCAATAAAATCAATTGATTTGAAATTTCGGATATTTACCCTCTAATATGGAAAGAGAAAAAACTAGAATTACCCCAGAATTTCAAAACACAGCAAAATAGCAATAAAATCAATGGTTTTGGAAAAAGAGATAAAATAGTCCTTTATGGAAAGAGAAAGAAAATGCTTATGACAGAAGAATTCTTTTTTATATAAAACTTAATAAAATCGATGGTTTTAGAAACTGATAGTTTGCTCCCTTTATGGAAATTAAAAACTAGAATAGTTCTACGGCATCCAAGTTTAACATAAAGTTCAATAAAATCAATGCTTTTAGAAAATTTGATAATTAAGTCCTTTATGGAAAGAAAAAATTAGAATTTCATTCTGACACGAAGAATATGGATAAATAATAATAAAATCAATGCTTTTGTAAATTGAGCTAAAAAAGTCCTTTATGGAAAAGAACAAAAAAACTACATTCTGATAGGCAAAAAGTATAAGAATAAAAAATGACGATACGACTCCATACCCACAAATATGATAAAACATAAATAAAATTAATGATTTTAGAAAATGAGATAAAAACAGCCCTTTATGGAAAGAAACAAAAAATGCTCATGACAGAAGAATTCTTTTTTATCTAAAACATAATAAAATTAATAATTTTGGAAAAATAGAAAAATAGTTTAATATGGATGTATCATCGAAACTTGACAAACAGGTGGCAATATGCTACCTTAAAATAAAACAAAGATAAACAAAGGAGAGATAAAAATGTTGAAAAATTTAGACGAAATAACAAAATTGCAAGAGATATTAGAAAATGGATTTAGCGAAGATTGGAAGAACGAAGTAAGAATACTTACAAAGCACTTAAAATTACAAGGAATTAAAAAATGCAAAATCAAAGAACAGATTAAATCAAAATTAGAAAATGAAGTAGAGGCATACAATAAATTTACTATGTTTAACACTGTAAATAATATAATTGATAAAGCGTGGAAGGATGATAAGCCATTAAGGCAAATCACGCAGATAACAATACCACAAGCAACAGTTGATTGGTTTTTGGCGTTAGAGGGTCAAAAAATCCCGCAAGAAACCATACTTTCAATCAAGGCAAAAAAAGCTACAAAAGTAATAGAAAAATTTTGGAATTGGAACCGGGTTAAGATGCTATGGACTCTCTATGTTTGGGCAAAAATACAACAACAATATAGTGATTTTTGGCAATATGTAGCCGTAGAGCGAGAGGTTGGGCATTTTAGGGAGTGTGCCGGACTGCCTGAAAAATATAAAGTGGTACAAGAAAGCAACAACTTACACGACCTAGGCATAGTAAGGATCAGCAGCGAGCGCAACTTGCAATTGCAATTTTTGGAACAACTTCCACAAGATGGAGACATGGTTACTATTTCCGGGCAAGATATGGTTAAATGCGGATATTGGTTGGAAAAGCAGAAGATGGGAAGTTTCATCTGTCAAAGATGTGGGAAAGAAATAGCAATTACAAATGCAACAGGAAGAAAAAGAAAATACTGCCCTGACTGTACAAGCCCAAAAGGAACAATACAAGATGTTTGTATTGATTGTGGAAAAGTCTTTGAAAAATCCGCAAAAGCGACTAAGACTTGTAGATGTGCAAAATGCCAAAATGAAAGAGATAAAGAAAGAAAGAGACGTAGCAAATCAAAAACTAATTGAATTAAAAGCCTTAGATATCAAGGGTTTTGTGAAAGTAGGATACATACCTTATATATGGAAGGAATAACCATATACCATAATACATAATACTAAAATCCAATAAAACTATTTAATTGTATAGCCGGATATGGTATACTATATCTGGGTGATAAAAATGGCATCAAGATATAAGTTCAGCAGCGAGGAAATCGCTGCAATAAAAGCAGCACG
>CALVJV010000063.1 GCA_944332395.1 uncultured Clostridia bacterium
TTTTTAATATCTTGGAATTGTTGTAAGTTTTTAACCAAAACAGATAGTTTAACAATTGCAAAAGTTTTTGCGTGAGTTTTCGCGGTAATTGTGCTTATGTAATAGTTTTTTGCGGATAGTGCGTTTAAAACGGAAGATAAAACTGAAGATTTATCTTCTATTTTTATTTCCAAATTCAAGTTGTAATTTAAATTATTCTCTCCGTCCATCCACGATACAGTTATTTTACGTTCTTTTGGAATTGTTTTTATGCAATCGCATCCTTCTCTGTGAATGGTTATTCCTTTTCCAACCGAAAAGCCTACTATGTTATCTCCAGGAAGTGGAGAGCAGTTTTTGCAAAGTCTAACAATTACATCTTCTTCTCCGTACACCAAAATTCCTTGGTTGCTAATGGTTGTTTTTTGTGATTGAAGTTTGTTTATTGTTGAAGATTTTTTTAAAATTTTTTCTGATTTTGTTTTCTCTTCTATCATTCTTCCAATGATTTGGTTAGTTGTCAAACTGCCAACGCCAACTGAAGCGTACATATCTTCAATTGATTTAAAATTATAAGTTTTAAATATTGCCCTCAAAGATTCTTTTGTTTCTAAGTTGGAATAGGAATATTTTCTGTTCTTGGCCTCTAATTCAAGCATTTCCTTTCCTCGTTGAATATTTTCGGATTTCATCTCATGCTTAAAATATGATCTAATTTTATTTCGAGCGTTTGCAGACCGGACAAAGTTTAGCCAATCACGACTCGGAGCTTTTGGATTAGGGGAGGTTAGTATTTCTATTACATCGCCAGTTTCAAGTTTTGTGGCCAGCGAAACAATTTTATCATTGACTTTTGCGCCAATGCATCTATGACCAAGAGATGAGTGAATGGCATAAGCAAAATCAATAGGCGTTGAGTTTTCGGGCAGATTTATTACTTTTCTTTTTGGAGTAAAAACCCATATTTCATTCGTGCCCAAGTCCATCGCTACCATATTTAAAAAGTTCTTACTATCTTTTAGCTTTTTGTTGGAATCGATGATTTGTTTTATTGATTCTAATTTATTGTTTAGATCATTATTATTTTTTCCGCCATCTTTGTAGCGCCAATGAGCGGCAACCCCATATTCGCAAATTTTATGCATTTCGTATGTGCGAATTTGTATTTCAAATGGAATCCCATCTTTTGTCAAAACCGTTGTGTGAAGAGATTTATACCCATTTACTTTGGGATTGGCAATGTAGTCTTTTATTCTGCCAGGGACTGGTTTCCATTTGTTATGTACCGAGCCTAAAACTTCATAACATTCTTTTACATTATTAACTATTACTCTATGAGCTATTATGTCATATATTTTTTCGGTGCCCATTTTTTGTAGTTTGTTGTATATGCTAGAAAAATGTTTAAATCTGCCATAAACTTCGCCTTTTATTCCTAAATCTTTTAATAAACCACGTAATTCTTTTTCAATTTCTTCAATTAGCGTTTTTCGTTTTGTGTATTTTTTTAGCAAATTAGTTTCAAGGTCCTTATATTCTTTAGGCATTAAATATTTTAAACACAAATCCTCTAATTCACCTCTCATCGAACAAAGGCCTAATCTTTCGGCGAGTGGAACATAAATTTCTTTTGTTTCTTTTGCTACTTTTTGTTGGCGTTGTGCATTTAAAAATTGTAATGTTCTCATATTATGTAGTCGGTCGGCAAGTTTTACAAGCACGACTCTAATATCTTTGGCTGTTGAAACAAATAATCTGCGCAAACTTTCTATATCTCGTTCTTCAGAAGATAAATATTTTTTTATACTAGAAATTTTAGTGACGCCCTTAACAAGTTCTTCTACTTCATTTCCAAAAGCTTCTTTTATTTGTTTTTGCGTGGTAGGCGTGTCTTCGAGCACATCATGTAGCAGGGCGGCAATTATTGCAGGAGCATCTAGACCATATTCGGTTAATATGATAGCCACCGAAATAGGGTGGTTAACATATGGTTCTCCACTTTCACGAAGTTGGCCATTGTGTGCATTTTTTGCAAAAGCTAAAGCCTTTTTTATTTGGTCTTTTTCTAGCTGATATGATTTATTTATAATATCTAAAAATTTATTTTCTAAATTCATAATTTTATTTTACTTTCTGACAAATAATTAATCCATGATCTCCCATACCTCTAATAGAAGGTTCTTCACAGGTGGCGAAGTGGAATTCTTTCCATAAATTAAATTCATCATCTCTAAAATCAGATATCCTATGATGATGCATTGTAACTCCATCAGTTGTTAAGTTTTTCAGAATTTTTAGACCTGCACTTTTTAGCATTGCTTCTATTTCTTCTGGAGTAGTAAAGAAAAACAGCCCTTCATCATCGGTGTTGTGTTTTAGAATGTTTTCTAGCAACTCATGGGTAGGATAAAGACCAATAAAACATTCTTGTGCGCAAAGTTTTACAAAATTTCCAAATTTATTCATGTATGCAAAAGCTATAATTCCATTCTTTTTGCAAACTCTTATTGACTCATTTATGCTTTTTTCTGCATTTTTTTTGTTTAAATGATATAATGGGCCCAGATTAAGAACTAAATCATATTTTTCGTTTTCAAATGGAAGACAAAGTGCATCGCCCAAAACAGCTTTCAAATTTTTTGAATTGGTTTCTTTTATTGCTAATTCAAATTCTTTAATATTTCGTTGGCAAATATCTAGCCCGGTGTATGATTTGATTTTATTTTTTATTTGTAGGCCATAATATCCTGCGCCACAGCCGATTTCTAATACTTTTGTGGTTTTATTTAAATATGGAGATAAAAACTTTAGAGTTGTTAAACATTCAATGCTAGACTCTCTCGTTCTTTCGAGTCGGTTCTCTTCATCATAATGTTCGTATAAGTTTTCAATTTTATTCACTTTAATATCCTCTTGTTAATTATAGCAAATAAAAAGTGAATAAGGCAAACAATTTTACAATAAAAAAAGCTTGCATTTCTGCAAGCTTTTGTTATTTTTTCATTTGAACTATTGCGTTCGTTGATAACAACATTTGTGCGGCATCTCCTTCTTTTTCGTGGAGTGCTATTGTCATTTCACATGCCAACCTTCCGTTTTTGATAGTAGCATGAATTTGTTGCATTATGAATACGCCATTTCCCCAAATATCACTAAAGTTAATTCTTTCGCCAGCTTCGTTTACTGGATAAATAAAATATGCATCTTTATTGCCTGTTTTTGTATCTTTTATATATTCAATATTTTCAACTAATAAGTCTCCATCTTTTGTAACATATCCGCCATTCGATACTTGTTCGACAACATCAACGAAATGTGGGTCATTGCCTAAAACGGTTAGGAAATCTTTTATGTAAATCTTTCCTTTTCCACCTTTCTTTAGGGTTAGCTCAATGTCTAATAAAAGAGAAACTGGCTTATAGTATGAATTATTTTCTTTTTCTGTTTCTGATCTGTTTTTGCTGTATTCTGAAAAACTCGATTGTGTTGCTTTTAATCCCATAGCTGTTACTGAAGAGACTTTATATGTGCCAGTAATAGAGTCAGAACAAGCTGAAAAGCTAAAGCAAGATGTAATAATCAAGGCAAATAAACATAAAGTTGCGAATAATTTTTTCATATTTTTCTCCTATTTTGCAAATATAAATTTTATTTCTGTTATAGCATCTATGGTTTCAATTTTATCGCTATCGGCGGATTCTTGTGAAAAATTTGAAATTTTAACATTTACGGAAATTTCTATTTTTCCATTCTTAACAGTTGCTACATTTGCGGCATCGCTGTTTTCAATACTGATTTTGTATTCTTTATGCGGGTATGTGATAGAGTCGCTTTCTTCAGTTGGATTTGCTAATAATTCTAAAGCTTCAACAAACGAAAGATCGCCATTTCCACTTTCCCCAAAAGAACTTACTCCTGTATGTATCGTTCCAATTGTTAATTTGTCTTTTGTTTTAGAGTAATCGAACTTAAATTCTACTGTGCCATCGTCGAGTATTGCGTTGGCTGATTTTAAGCTATCATAAAATTTTTCTAAGTTGGTTTTTTCTTGTTCTAGAGAGCTGCTTTCTTCTAAACCAGTTATTGTTGCAAAATTCTTAATTCTAAAAAGCCCGGTTGATTCGTCCTCAAAAGAAACCTCTATTCTTGTGGCTATTTCAAAATAACCCTTAAAAATATTAGTATCCTCTATAGCGTCATCACTTTCTAAATAGGCTAATACATCATTTCTTGTCCCTGAAAAGCCCATTAATGAAATTTCTGCAAATTCATAATTTTTTTTGTATGA
>CALVJV010000064.1 GCA_944332395.1 uncultured Clostridia bacterium
AAAACAAATACGCTAAAACAATTGAGATTAATGTAAAGATTAAACCCAAATATCCATAACTTTGAACCTGAGTTCTTACCAGCTCAAAATCTGAATTTGCAGAATAAGAACCAGACACCCAAAAAAATGAGATAGCCAAACTACACAACGAAAAAAATGCAGCTGTCCAAATAAAAAAACTTACGGCAGAATTTAAAAACTTTTCCACCTTTGGTTTAAATTTAAAAAATGTAATAAAATTTAGAATTCCTCCCAACGAGGCCCATACAACTGCAAACAATATAAAAGTAGCAAGAATTAAAGAAATTTCCTTATCAGAGATCTTTAACTTATCACCCTCAGTTTTCATATAAAGGGCTGTTATCTTCCCCTCGTTTGCGCTATTATTTACCTTTTCAATATTCTCTTGGGATTCACTTTCAAAAGCCCCAGCAATAATTGAAGAAGCCGAATATTTTGAGGATATTTTTGTGTTTTGTAGCGCAGATGAAGTTGTTGTAGTAATTAAAACAGAAGGCACAAACAAAAATCCTATAGTGGAAAGCAAAAATATACTTGCCAATATTTTAAAAGATAGTTTTTTCTTTTTAGAATCGTATGCCATAAATTTCCTCCTATTCTGGATCAATTTCCTCAAAAATTATATTATCAGCAAATTTCACTGCCTTTTCTTTTTGTTCTAATGTTCTCACACACCAGGCCAATAATGGCAACTCTCTATATTTTTTAACCCAACGATTTGGCAGATCATCAATATTATAAGAAATAAAATTTGGCTCACTTACTTTGTTCAACCATAATTTCTTTAAAACAATACGTTTTACTAAACCAATATCAGCATTTTTAAAAAAACTTGATAACTGCCCCCTCTTTACATGAGGAGCATGCTCTTTAAACCATTCTAGTGTATAAGGATTAAATGACTGAATAGCATATTCACCATTATATCTACACAAAATCCCCCAGACCTTTTTTTCTAAACCAACTTTATTCATATTTTTTATTTCTATCAATAATGGAACTTGCCCATTTACAAAATCAAGAGTTTCCTGAAGCGTTGGAATTTTTTCAGCAGTATTCAACAAATTTAATTTTTTTATATCTTCTAGTGTGGTTTTATTCACATAGCCACTAGAACCTGTCATTCTTCCTAAATTATCATCATGAAAAACTACTATTTCGCCATCACAGGTCATTCTCAAATCCAACTCAATAGCATATTTGTTTTTTATGGCATTTTCAAAAGCCGACAAAGAATTTTCTGGAATATCTTCATTATGCAATCCACGATGTGCTATGGGCGTCTTAACAAGCCAACTATCAAAAATGTTCATAACAAAACTTATACTCCTTGTTTTTCTTAAAAATTAAAGGGTTTATGTTTAATATATACACCTTAATATACACTAAAAAATAAAAAAATCCTAATGATTTTTATATATAATTGAACAAATAAGACATTTTATTGACACAAATTTTACATTATGATAAATTAAAATATATGATACATAAGAAGCAAAAGACAACAGAAAAAAAGAAAAAAACAAAAAAAGAATTAACCATGCAATTCATAGCTTTGTCAACAATTGTTGTCGTCGCTATAATCTCTGGATTTTATGTTGGCAATTATTATTTAGGAACAAAACAAAAACAGGTCGATTGGACAAAATTCGATGAAAAAGATTACTTGCCTAATATAGCCGAGGTAACAAATCGCAACCTAGGAAAAACCATTGATCAAATGACTCCAATTGATGTGTTTATGCTTGCAGAAAACAAATTAAATAATTCCGAAAATTTTGTAGCCCAATCTTTAAGCAGCCTTTCGCATAATTACGGAAAACAGTCTGTTTATACATATAAACAAAGAAGTTCAGGCATCACAATCACCGAAGAAATTAGTTCAAGTTCGATGAAATCCGTTGCAAAAAAAACCAAAGTCGAATCAGATAAAGTTTTAATTTATAATGGCGATCCCATCTCTCAAACAGAAGCAAACTGGTCAACCAATTACACAGAGCTTAGCTACGATGAATACAAAAACATCGTTGGCATATCTCCTACCCAAATCATTCCTTACATTGTCTCCGACAAAACAATAGACCCAAACGACAAAAATGCAATAACTGCCGGCACAGGTACAAAACTTGCAAACGGGAATTATTTTTTCACAATTAAACTCACTACTGATTCTGCCGTAATGAATTATGTAAAAAAAATAAAATATATGTCAGACTTATCTAATTTGCCGACATTTTCAACATTGGAAATTTCGTTCGAAGTTGATAAAAATTTAAATTTTGTTAGCATAAATTCATTTGAAGTATACAATTTTAAATATTTGGGTGGAATATTTGTGACATGTAGTGGAAACATTAAAACAGAATATAGCTTTGAGTAAAGTATAAACATAGTATAAAATCATTTGACAAACAGCATAAAACTTTTTACACTAAAAAAAGAAAGATAATGGAGGAGACAATGAAAAAACTTACAACTCTAATCATGACAATAGCAATAGTTTTCACGGCACTGGGTTTCGCCGCTTGCAAAAAAACTGATACATCTATTTCATACAAAAAAAATTATGAATTTGCAGAAATTTCATTAATGGGCTTTTCAGGGACAAGAAATGATGTATTAGCCTATTTAGAAAGTGATGACGCTATAGAGGATACTAATATTTTTAAGGGTTATT
>CALVJV010000065.1 GCA_944332395.1 uncultured Clostridia bacterium
TCGTAGTTTTTGAAAATCATAATCTGATTTAAGATTGCAACAAAAAATTCATTGTCTAGTAAGATTAAGTCCAGTTCGTTTTCAAATTCAATTTCTAGTATTTGCATAATTTTTAACTCCTTTTTTGAAAATTTGGAATTAAAAAGGACATAGAAAAGTTTTCTTTCCTACGCACATAAAATGCAACAACTGGATTTTAATTTTGGCTAAAAGCAAACTAATGAACTATCTTCTCGGTCTTACCATTTTTGCGTTGTCTTTTTATTTCCAGTTTTACTTTAGCACAAGTTATTCACAAAATGTAATGACTTAACTTGTACTTTACCTATACAAAAAACAACTTTTCTTAACTTTACTCAAACAAAACTTGTCATTACTTGATATTTCTTAACAAAAAAGAGTATGTATATTACACACTCTATTTGTTTGAATATATGCAATATGCAAAATATCTATCTTTAAATTTTCTTCTGCGTTTGTAAACAATGTCTGTGCTAACTCCTAAAAATTCGGCAATAAGTTTTACTTCAACACCATTGTAATAGTATTCTAAAATTTGGCTTTCTAATTTGTTGGTTACAATTTTCTTTATGATTTCATTAACCTTTGTGTAATCTGGTTTTTCTTTTTCAAAAGTATTTTCTGCTGGTATAAATTCAAGTAGTCCTTCATTTTCGGAGTTACCATTCTTCATTTCTTTTCTTAGATATGCAAACAATGTTTTGAAACAAGCCATTCTAATAGATATTGTTTGTGGAGCTTTTGCAGTAGGTTTAATAAAAGTGCAAGTATTTCCAAGTCTTTGACCTACAAATTTTAATAGGAACAAGCTTGCTTCTTGAACTATATCGTAAGCATCTGAGTAACTATCTAATTCATTGTGGTATCGAATATCTTTTTGTAATTGCTTGCGTAAAATTTCAATTCTTTTTGCATTGCTGTAAGCATATCTTTCAAAATCTCTAAGACTGCTCATTGCTAAAATTTTAGATAACTTTTCAATGTTGTCTAAACTAATTACAACATTATCTTCTAATATTTCATTTTTTCTTTTGTTCATATTTTTTCTCCTTTATCCGCCTTTTGGCAAGTGGCGTTGGAGCAGAGTTTGGATACAAAACATAACCCTTAAATTTCTAATACAAGAAGTCAAGGAAGAAGAAAAAATATTGTGTTTAAAAGCAAAAAAGACTAGGCTTAAAACCTAGTCTAGTAATTACACAAAACAATATTTATTTCCCTTGACTTAGGGGAAAACTATGCTACAAAAGACACCAAAAGCGAGTAAAGGAGATTAAATAAAGAAAATATACTTTAATGATTTTGGAATAACTAGAGCATTAACAATGCTCTTAGTTATGTATTTGAAAAATGGCTTTGAAACAACAAGATTGAAATTTAAGAACAAATTACAATACAATTTGCCGAGTGGTAAAAAAAAGAGGTTTTGCGGATAGCCTCGCGCGCAAACCTCTTTTTAACTCGGCAATGTTTGTCTATGCCTTTTTGTTTAATTGTTTTTGTGTTCGTGTGCTTGTCTTCGGTGGAGCGTAGCGACACCGACTTGTATCAAGACAAGCACACGTTTAAATGCCATGAGTTAATTCTCTTTAATTATTAAATTTCTAAATTCACTTATAATAGCATCGCCTTCTTGAGATTTTAACAAATCAAAAATTTCTATTTCATAACTAAAATTTTTATCTAATCTTAATATTTGTTCTATCTCAATTATTATACCTTTACAATCTAAAAATCTCAGATACTGATTATAATTGTTATTTTTAGTAATTTGTTGATGTAATTTTATAAATTTATTGTAAATTTCTTCAATTTGCTCGTTTGTCATTTTTTCATTATTATACAATTCTTTAAGATCTTGTAAATTATTTAAGCAATTAATCTTGCCCCTGTAATTAAACTTATCTCTCAATTCAAAAGCGGTATAATGGGTCGCAAATTTTTCTTTATTATTAATAAAAATTTCAGTAACTTTTTCCATAATGCTATTAAACATATTAAATCTATCTTCTTCTGATTTAAAATGTTTATTTATTACTAATTTAATAAATTGTTCGCAACATAAAAAGTTTTCTATTTCATGAAATGGGATGTGATAAATATTATCTTTTTCTAGTTCTGTTAGCCATATTTCATCTTTATAGTCACAATCTATTATCCCATAGGCTATATTGGGTAAATGTAGATTCTTGTAAGCTTTAGTTAAATTGCACACCTTATCACAACCAGACACTGAAACTATTTTGTATTCTGGAAATAAAATTCTAAAGAGCTTAGCATCATACTTTGAATCATCATGTGACTCACAAAATAAGACTGGAGCTCGATTGCCAACTAATTCAATAAGTAGTTTTTGTGGCAATTCATCACTCTCTTCTAGCTCTTTCCATCTCCATTTTTCCCCATCATATTGTTCAATCCAATAAACTCTAGAATTAATACGTGATGCGACAAAATTGCTATCATGTGTCAAATATACAAAAATGGAATTGGGTCTATTTCTTTCTATAAAATTCCAAAGAAGAGAGACAATAGCAGGATTAAGATTATTTTCTGGTTCATCAATAAAGTAGTAATCTTTTTCATCTAAAAGAAGAACTCCTATCAAAAAAAACAATATGGATTTTTCGCCACTGCTTAAGTACTTTAAGGGATATGTTTTTCCTGTCTTTGTTTTTACATTTAAACCATGCTCAAAAAATAATTCTCTATCTTTTACTAAAAAGCCCCATTCATTTATTATCTTTTGAGTAATTCCGTTTTCAACATGCTTCTCATTTTCTTCATTTCTCTCTCTTTCAAGTAAATTTATATAATAATCAAATTGGTTTTGAATATAATTTCCTTGAAAATCCTCATCAACATTTGTTGCACGTGAATAGTTGTTTTGCATATCTTTTATAAATTCTTCATATGCTCTTTTGGGATTAAAGTTTCTACTGACAAGTAAAACTCTATCTGCCTGAAAATATTGAACTTTTGCACTAGCGGTATCTTTCTGAAGTTTTCTTAACAATGTTGTTTTACCACATCCGTTTGGACCAACAAAAACCACATTTCTTTTTTCTTCTGAAAGAAAATCAAGATAATCGATAGATTCAAACTTATTTATATATTGATTAAGTGCTTGAATTATTATATCTGCTTCATTTGTTACAATTCTGTTTACATAATAAATTGAATTACCATTTACGTCATCTTTTTCTATAATGGGGAAGGAATCAAGAATTGATTTAACAGTTGATTGATATTTTGCAGTACAACGTTCAAACTTTAAATTAACCTTATTATAAAATTTCTGTATGCAATCAATAAGTTCTTTAACTTCACTAATTTTATTTAATTTGCCAGTTTTTATTTTTTCAAATTCAGCATTTGTATACATAATCTTACTCCATTATTTTTAAAATAGAAATATATTCTTATAGCAATAATAAAAAGTTTTATTTTTGACTATTAGTTTTCTAAAAATTCTTTTTTATGCATTTAAGATTCATTTTATCTTGATAACACATAATATTATCATTAAAAATTATCAAATCCTTCATAGGTTTTAAATGCCAATAAATACAAAGATTTTAGAAGATTTTTATCCTTTTGTTTAAGTTCTTGGAATACAGTATCTTTTTCTCTTTTATTTGCTATTGTTTTGTTTACAATTTTCGTTATAATTTCAGGCAAAACTTTACATAGTTTAGCAAATGCATCTTTTTCCCCAGTAACTATTTCATAGAATTTATCAATAGATATTCTTCTAATTCTTTCATTCTCAACTTTTTGTCCATTCATCGTTCTTTGCCATTTTATATTTTGACTACTTTTAGCAATGACCTCAACTAAAGCACAAATGCAATCCGATTCTTTTAATGCTTGATTTTGCAAGTTGATATAAACACTATCAGCACCACCTTTATTCATTGTATTATGTTTATTTTTTAATTCTACATAATATTTTTGAGTTCCATCATTAAAAACGATATCAAAACCTTTTTGTGGAACTTCACAGTTCCTTATATATTTGAATATTTTTTGATGGAAATAACCAATAGCATTTGTATTGCTTTTATCTCTTTGTCTAGCGATTTCTTCATTTAGAATTGTTTTTATTTTCTTATTATAAACAATAGAGTCGAATGTTAATTTTATTGGATCAATAATATTTTCGTTAAATCTTTCTAGATTGATGCCTTTAAGAGTTTCTCTATACTCATCCAAAGTTTCCTTAATATGATTTTCCAAATCATTATCACTAATAAAATTCAAATATGCCATTTATTTTATCTCCTTTAGTACTTTTATAATTGATAAACCAATTTCTTTTGCTAAATTAACAGGTACTGCATTTCCAATCTGTTTATATTTACTATTTAAACTGCCAGTAAATTGCCATGAGTCAGGGAATGATTGTATTCTAGCACTTTCTCTTATAGTAAAAGGTCTTGTTTCATCTGGATGACATCTATCTGTTTGTTTCATACAAGGAGAACACAAAATTGTTAAACTTGGTTCATCCCATGAAATTCTTCTAGCCATTCCCGTTTTACCACCACCAAGATTATAAGATCCTTTCATATATGCTCTTGCAACATCTTCAGGTAAATCTCTCCAACATCCACCTGGGGGAACTAAATCAAACACTTCTTTTTTGCTTTGTGGATATTTTGCACCTTCTGATTTTGGAACATTTTTTAAAGCATCTCTCAAAACAGGTTTGTATTCATAAGGTGTAGGATATTCGAATTCAACTGGAATATCATTTCTAATGCCAACTATAACTATTCTTTCTCGTTTTTCTGCAACTCCATAATCCCAAGCATTTAATACTTTATATTGAACACGATAACCGATTTCTTCGAAAACATTTATCATAGTTTGTAATGTTTTTCCACCATCATGACTAACAAGACCTTTAACATTTTCAGCCAAAAACATTTTTGGTTTTAATTGTTTTAGTATTTTTGCATAATAATAAAACATTGTACCCCTTACATCATTTAGTCCTAATCTTTTACCTGCATAGCTAAATGATTGACAAGGATATCCGCCAGACAATAGATCCAATTCGCCTTCTTTAATATTTAACATTTTCAATAAATCTTGTTCTGCTAAATTTTCAACAGAGTCGCAAATTACATTCCAATCTGGCCTATTAGTTTTAAGTGTATTACAAGAATCTTTATCAAAATCATTTGACAATAAGTTGCTAAAACCTGCTTGTTCTAATCCAAGAGCTAGACCACCAGCACCTGCAAATAATTCAACATGTGTAAAAGTATTTTTATGGGTATCAACATTAAGAAGTTTATTTGCGTCAATACTAAAATTTATAACAATCGAACGAAGATTCTCATAGTTTGGTTTTGATTTTCCAGACAACCAATCACTAACTTGAGCTTGCGTTGCATTTATACTTTTTGCAAAACTTGTTTGGTTTAATCCGTTGTCATGTATAGTCTTTTGTAGTAGCTGTGCTAATTCCATTTTTACACCCCGTATATTTTGTTAACTTATTATAGCATAAAAATTTTGAAAGTGTATCAGTTTTATCGGAATTCCTATAATTTTTTTGATAATATTTTTTGAAGTTCTTTTAGTTTGTTCTCATCTTGTAATATTTCCAAATGTGGGATCTCAAAAACATCCAAAAATCCAATTTTTTTCAATTCTTCAATTTGTTTAAAAATATTTATATTTGCTTCACACCACATGTTTAAATCAAACAAAGCATTTATTTTTATACATGAATCTTGTCTATTCTGCAAACCTTCATACGAGTTTATTCCATTTTCCATGATAACGGCATATCTCTGTTTTTCTTGATCTGACATTATTTTAATGTCATCAACGCTTTGTAAAGGGTATCGTTCTATAACTTTATCATACTCATAACCAAATATTTTTGCATTTCTTCGGTCTTGTTCTTCAGTATCAAATTCCTTAAAAACATGTTTTCCTTCTTCTGAAAGTTGATAAGAATGAAATGTGGAACTTGGATATTTAATTTTGTTTGCATCTGTTTCTAATGTTGCATTTAATCTATTTACCAATCTAAACAATTCTTTATCGTGTGGCACAAAATCAATAGTTATAATATCGGGCAACACCTCAGCACATATTTCTCTCACATGAAGCAATTCATTTTTTTTATCTTGAATTTCTTCTTCCAGTGTATTATATATTCTTGGTTTATAGTCATCATCTTTATGTGCTGATTTTTTATTTCTTTCATAATAAATTTTATCTATAATTTTATCGTTCTGTCTTATATTTTTCCTTTTAGTAGTGGTGTTAAATAATTCATCTAATACATTTACTAAGTTGATATAAAATATCTGTCTTAATTTATCAGTCTTTTCTCTTAAATTCAAATTAGACAATTCCAAAATATTATTAGAAATATATAAAAAACTATCAATACACTTTTTGGCCGTTATTAAAAAATTTGCATTTTCCCATTTATTCTTCATGATTTAATTCCTTTATTATTGTTTATACAGCAACATTATAACATAAAATAAAAAATCTTTGTATAAAAAATATGCAAAGAATAAATCTCTGCATATTATTCTGCTAGTTTCAAAATTGCTAACCCATTGGGTGCTATTTTTTTATGAAGAGTTTTAAAAAACCTCGTAAAAATTTGGGCGCTTTTATTGCCATAATTGTCATCACATATCCTCCATTTTAGTTTACTTTATAATATGCCAAACAAAAAAAATTTGTGATAGCAATAAAAAATTATACCAAGTATTTTGCTTATTAATTTTTAAATGTTATAATAAGCGGTATGAACAATATAGTTGAAGAAGCATTAAATAATAACGATTTAATTTTGGACGAATTAAATAAAGAACAAAAACTGCCAGCTTTGACAACAGAAGGCCCTGTTTTGGTTAGCGCTGGGGCAGGCAGTGGCAAAACCAGGCTGTTAACACATAGAATTGCTTATTTAGTTAAGGGGAAGTTTATTAATCCAAGAAATATATTAGCCATTACATTTACAAATAAAGCCGCCAAAGAGATGCGAGAAAGACTTGCTAAAATGATTGATACAACAGAAATGCAAATTTCTACTTTTCATTCATTATGTGCAAAACTATTAAGAAGACATGCTCCAATAATTGGGTTTTCACAAAATTTCTCTATTTACGGAGATGAAGAAAAGTCAAGATTGGTGAAACGAATCATTGATGATAACACATTAAACTTGACTGTAAATAATGTGTGTTGGCATATTTCTGAATGCAAGAGCAAGTTGCTTGACGCACAAAACTATTATAAGGCAATAATGTCAAACAAAGATGCTTTAGATATTTGTAAGGTAATTGAGGTTTATTGCTATGAATGTCAAAAAAATAATGCAATGGATTTTGATGATTTGATTGTAAATTGTGTTAAACTTTTAGAAATTGACAAAGAAGTCCGAAGTTTTTACCAAAATTTATATAAATACATTTTAGTTGATGAGTTTCAAGATACTAATTATTCTCAATATAAATTAATCAAGGTATTATCAGAAATGCATCACAATATTTTTGTTGTCGGAGATGAAGATCAATGCATATATACCTGGCGTGGGGCAGAGGTAATTAATATGTCAAATTTTGTTAAAGACTTTCCAGAAACAAAAGTCTTTAAACTTGAACAAAATTATAGAAGCACAAAAAATATATTGCGACCGGCAAATAAACTGATTGATAGCAATAAAAATAGGTTTAAAAAAGTGCTTTGGACAGATAATGAAGATGGCCCAGAAACTGAAGAAATTGTAGCTTATTCAGATTTAGAAGAAGCAGAATTTGTAGCAAGTACCATAAAATCAAAAATTCAAAGTGGTGAGTATAATCCAAAAGATTTTGCTATATTAATGCGTGTAAATGCGTTATCTCGTATTTATGAAGAGAAATTGCTCGCCTATGGAATAGCACATCAAGTATATGGTGGGTTCAAATTTTATGAAAGAAAAGAAATTAAAGACACATTAAGTTATTTAAAAGTCTTGGTTAACGATAAAGACAATGATGCGTTCATAAGGCTGTTGGGTTTTCCAAAAAAAGGCATAGGAGAAAAATCGGTTAAAGATTTGTATTTAATTGCTCACTCTAAAAATGTTTCGATGTGTGAGTATGTTATGAACTTAAAACCATCTGATTCGCTATATAAAAAATTTGTTATAGTTAAAGACCAAATTGCAAAATTAAAAGAGGATCTAAAGAGTATGCAACTTGGTGATTTTGTCGATTATTTGGTTAAGATGATTGGTATTAAAGAAGCAATAGGAAACAAGACCGAAGAAGATCAAACAAGGCAAATGAATATTGATGATTTGGTTAGATCAATAAGACAATTTTCTGAAACAAATCCAGATATGAACATTACTGATTATCTAGAAAGCGTTACGTTGCTTCGCGATATTGACGAGCTTGAAGACGTTAATAACACAGTAACGATAACCACGGTTCATTCGGCAAAAGGCCTTGAATTTCCGGTGGTGTTTGTTGTTGGGCTGGTTGAGGGGCTATTTCCATTATCAAGAGCAATAAATAGTGATAATCCTGATGATTTAGAAGAAGAAAGGCGTTTGATGTATGTTGCTATAACAAGAGCAAAAAACCAATTATACTTGACAAGGAGCAGAACAAAATTTGTTTATGAAACTAGGCGCACAGAGGTAGTTCGTTGTTCAAGATTTTTAAAAGAAATGAGCGGAACATATAAAGCTCAAAACTTTGAATTTGATAATCTAGTTACAAGATATAGTCCAAACACATACAAAGTTGAAACAACAGGAGAAAAATATTTTAGCGAAAACAAACCAGAAAAAATAGAAGAAAAAAAAGTAAATAATGAATTAATTGCATCTTTTCAAAAAGGTGATAGGGTTTTTCACACGCACTTTGGCGAAGGTGTTGTAACAATTCCTGTTACTGATTTTTCAACAGCTTTTATTACAGTCAAGTTTGATAAAGTTGGAATTAAAACATTATCTTTAAGATTTGCACCATTAAAAAAAATATAAAAGGGAAAATATGACAGAACAAGAAAAAAGTAGAATTTTAGAATTAGTTGAATTGGTAAATAAATATTCATATGAATATCATGTTAATGATAATCCACTTATTAGTGACAAAGATTATGATAAACTATTTTATGAACTTGTTGATTTGGAGCAAAAAACAGGTTATGTATTACCTAACTCTCCAACAAAGCGTATAGGCGCAGAACCGCTTGATAAGTTTGAAAAAGCAAAACATTTGTCCAAATTATATAGTTTGGATAAAGCACAAACAAACCAAGAAATTCAAGAATGGTATGAACGCAACCAAAAAATTCAAAAGCATATTGAGGAATTTTCAGTTGAATATAAATTTGATGGTTTGGCGATGGAGATTATATATGAAAATGGTATTTTAATTAAGGCAATAACGCGAGGGAATGGGGAGATAGGTGAAGATGTAACCGAACAGATAAAAACCATAAAAACAGTGCCATTAACAATAAAATGCAAAGATTTGTTAGGTATTCAAGGTGAAGCGATAATGCGATTATCTGCTTTAAAAGTTTATAACAAAAAGGCAGGTGAACCATTAAAGAATGCTAGAAATGCAGCCGCTGGAGCAGTTAGAAATTTAGATCCAAAAGAAACGGCAAAGAGACGCCTAGATTTTGTAGCTTATAATGTAAATTATTCTAGGTCAACACAATTTTTGACGCAAGAACAAATACACAACTTCCTTATTGAAGAAGGTTTTTTTTGTGGCGAATATTTTGTTTTGGCACATTCAATTAATGAAATTTATGATCAAATAAAAATAGTTACGGCTCAGCGAAAAAATTTGGATTATTTAATTGATGGAATGGTTATTAAGGTAAATTCAATAGCAGACAGGCAAGAACTTGGTTTTACAGAGCGCTTTCCAAGAGGAATGGTTGCTTACAAGTTTGAGCCCGAAGAAGCAACGACTATATTAAAAAATATTGTATGGCAAGTTGGACGAACCGGAAAAATCACACCAGTAGCAGAACTTGAGCCAATAGAGATTGGAGGAACAACAATAGCACGAGCAACATTAAATAATGTTGGCGACATAAGACGAAAAAACATCAAAATAAATAGTAGAGTATTTATATGTCGAAGCAATGAAGTAATTCCAGAAATATTGGGTGTTGCAGAGTGTTTTAATGATTCAGTTGATGTTGAACCGCCTAAAATTTGTCCAGCATGTGGGACAAAATTAGTTGAAGAAGGTGCAAATTTGTTTTGTCCTAATGAGAAGGAATGCGAACCACAAATAATTGGACGATTGGTGCATTTTGCTTCAAAAAATGCGATGAATATTGAAGGTATAAGTGATAAAACTGCTTTGCAATTACATAATAAGTTATCTGTTAACTATCCAAGCGATTTATATAGTTTAACGAAAAACCAGTTAGAGCGATTAGAAAAGTTTAAAGAAAAAAAGTCTAATAACATCTATAATTCTATTCAAAATAGCAAAAAAACAAATCTTACAAGATTTATTTATGCGTTAGGAATTGATGGAATAGGAAAAAAGACAGCAAATGTTTTGTCAAAAAGGTTTAAAACCCTAGAGGGCTTAATAGCGGCTAAAAGAGAAGACCTCATTAGCTTAGATGATATTGCAGAGATAACAGCTGACAATGTAATTTTATATTTTAAAAATCATATGCAAGAAGTTAACAGGCTGATAGATATGGGAATAACTATAAGTACAAATGACGAGCAATCAAATGAGCGACTACTATTAAGTGGCGAAAAGATAGTATTGACAGGCACTTTGCAAAGTTATTCAAGAAATGAGGCGACTGCAATTCTAGAAAGTTTGGGCGCCGAGGTTCAATCTAATGTAACCAAAACCACAAGCTTGGTTATAGCTGGTAATAATGCTGGCTCTAAATTACAAAAGGCTCAAAATTGGGGAATAAAGATAATAAATGAAATTGAGTTTTTAGAGCTGTTAAACAAAAAACAATAAATTGCTTGCAAAATTTATTTAAGTATTGTATCAATATTATTAAGGAGATTAGTCTATGATTAGCAGAGCAGATGTCGAAAATACAGCAAAATTATCAAGATTGGAGTTTTCAAAAGAAGAACTTGACCAAATTCAAGTTGACATGAATTCGGTTATAAGTTATATGGAAATATTAAACAAAGTTAATACATCAAAAGTGGGTGACTTGGTTCGAGAAATTGGAGAAATGCGAGAAGATGAAATTTGTCCATCAGTTGATCCAGAAGAATTATTAAAAAATGCACCAAAAAAAGAAGGAACAGCTTTCGTGGTTCCAAAAGTTATTGATTAAAAGAGGATTTACAAATGGATAAGACAAAATTATTAAAATTATCAATTACTGAATTAATAAAAGCATTTGAATTAGGGCAAACATCAAGCGAAGAGGCAACAAAGGCTTGTTTAGAAAAGATAAAAAATTCACAATTAAACGCAGTAGTTCACATTAATGAAGATGCAATAAACTTGGCTAAAGAGGCTGATAAAAAACGAAGAGAAGGCAAAAAAGGTAGATTATTGGGAGTCCCAATTTTGTTGAAAGCAAATATGTGCACTAAAGATAATATGCCAACATCTTGTTGTAGTAATTTCTTAAAAGATTTTAAGTCACCATATAATGCAACGGTAGTAGAAAAATTGCTAAAAGAAGGTGCTGTTATTATAGGTAAAGCCAATATGGACGAATTTGCTATGGGCGCATCAAATGAAACAAGTGCTTTTGCTAAAGCAAAAAACCCGCATGATTTAACTAGAATTCCAGGTGGGAGTTCTGGCGGTAGTGCCGCTGCAGTCGCTGGACTTGAATGTTATGCATCTTTGGGTTCAGATACTGGTGGTTCAATTAGACAACCATCGGCGTTGTGCGGTGTGGTTGGATTAAAGCCAACATATGGTTCTGTATCTAGACGAGGATTGGTGGCATTTGCTTCTTCATTAGATCAAATTGGCCCCATAACTCGAACGGTTGAGGATAATGCATTATTGTATGAAATAATAATGGGAGAAGACGAAAAGGATAGCACAACAAATAGAAAACCAGAGAAGTTTGTTCAAAATATTGGTGCGCCAATAAAAGGATTAACATTAGGCTTGGCAAAGGAGTATTTAGATTTGCCAGCTGATTCTGAAGTAAAACAAACTGTATTAAATACTATAGACTTTTACAAAAAGAACGGAGTAAAGGTAGTAGAGGTATCGCTACCAAATATAGATAAAGCACTTGCTGTTTATTATATTTTATCATCAGCCGAAGCTGCTAGTAACTTATCAAGATTTGATGGAATTAGATATGGGAAAAGAGTTGAAGGAAAAGATTTGATTGATACTTATTACAAATCAAGAACGGCTGGATTTGGAGCAGAAGTAAAGAGGCGTATTATGCTTGGTAATTATGTGTTATCTAGCGGATTTTATGATGCGTATTATAAAAAAGCAACAAAAGTTCAACAAGTATTAAAGCAAGAATTTGAAAATGCTTTTTTAAAATGTGATTGTTTGATAGCTCCGGTTTGTCCACAGGTGGCTTGGCATTTTGGAGAAAAATCTACACCAATATCAAATTATATGGCAGATATATTTACTGTTCCGGTTAATATTGTTGGCAGGCCAGCTATTTCATTCCCGTGTGGGGTTAATAAAGATAATATGCCAATTGGCGTTCAACTGATAGCCGATATGAATAGAGAAGATGTTTTGTATAAGCTAGCAAGCTATTTTGAAAAACACAAAGGAGTTAAATAATGGACTACGAAGTTGTTATTGGACTAGAAACACATATAGAACAAAACACTAAAACAAAGATGTTTTGTAGTTGCAAAAATGAATTTGGTGGAGCACCAAATACAAATTGTTGTGAAGTATGCACGGCAATGCCAGGAGCATTACCGGTAATAAACAGGCAAGCCGTTTATAACACGATAAAAGCTGGGCTTGCAACAAATTGTGAAATTTCAAAAACATTCTATTTTGACAGAAAAGGATATTTTTATCCAGACTTGGCAAAGGCATATCAAATTTCGCAGTTGTATGTTCCAATTTGCAAAAATGGAAAGGTTGAATTTGAGGTAAATGGAAAACAATACGCTATTAGACTAAACAGAATCCACCTTGAGGAAGATGCAGGTAAATTAGTGCATGGTTTATTTGGAGAAACTTTGGTTGATTTTAATAGGGGCGGAGTCCCATTGATGGAAATAGTAACAGAGCCAGATTTTAGAAGCGTAGAACAAGTGATGGCATATTTAGACACCATAAAAAACATCTTTAAAGCGATAGGTGTGTCGGAGTGTAGAATGGAGCGAGGCCAATTAAGATGTGATGTTAATGTTTCGTTGCGTCCATTTGGTTCGCCTAATTTTGGAACTAGAACTGAAATGAAAAATTTAAATTCATTTAAGGCTATAGAACGAGCAATTAAATTTGAAATATCAAGACAAACAAAGATATTAAATAGTGGTGGAAAAATAGTTCAAGAAACATTAAGATGGGATGATGTAGTAGGGCAGAACTATCCCATGCGGTCAAAGGAAGATAGTCAAGATTACAGATATTTTCCTGATCCAGATTTGTTGCCAATTACTATAACTGATGAAGAGATTAAAAAAATAAAAAATGAGTTGCCAGTTCTTCCAGCTCAGTTGAAGTCAGAATACAAGAAAAAATATGGATTTTCTGATTATGATGCAACTCAACTATCAAAGAACATAGAAATATCAAAATTTTTTGAAGAATGCGTAAAAGCAGGAATTGAACCCAGAGAAGCTAGTAATTGGATTCAGGGTGAGATTTCAAATATATTAAACGAACAAGTGGGGGAAGAAATAGTTATTAAGTTAGTTCCTATTAATTTTGCAAAGTTGATAGGTTTATACAAGGCTGGAGAAATATCTCAGGCAAGTGCAAGACAGGTATTGAGAAAGATATGGGATAGCAATGAAGATCCTGGTGAAATTGTTGAGAAACAAGGTTTAAAAGCGTTATCAGATGATACAGAAATAAGAAAGATTGTAGAAGAGATTATTTCCAAAAATCCAAATGCTGTTAATGATTATAAATCTGGCAACAAAAAGGCATTAGCGTTTTTTGTTGGACAAACAATGAAAGCGACTCAGGGCAAAGCTAATGCAGGGATAGTAAATAAAATCATAATTGAGTTGTTGGGAGAGTGAATAGATTAATGAAATCACAAACTGGTTTTGGTCGGAGCGAGAATATTAATCAATTTGGTAGTGTAACAGTTGAGATAAGGTCGGTAAATGGTAGATTTTTTGAATTTTCGTTAAAAGCACCAAGACTAATAATGGGGCTCGAAGAACAAATCCGAAACAAGCTAATAAAACAAATTGTTAGAGGAACAATTGAAGTCAAAATAAGTTTGAGACTGCAAAAGTCTGTTGTTCCTGTGGTTGATCTTGAAATGGCAAAATTCTTTTATGAAAAGATAAAAATTTTAGAAAAGGAATTAAATTGCAAAGAACCAATTTCTGTGGACAAATTATTGATGCTTCCAGAAGTGATTAAAATTGAAGAAATTGAAGATTCTAAAAATATATGGGAATTATTAGAGCCTGCTTTAAATGATGCGATAAACAAAGTATTAGAATTTAAGATAAAAGAAGGCTTGCATTTAACAAAAGATATAAGCAGTCAAATAAGTAGCATTGAAAAGACTATTGCAAAAGTAGAAAAGCGCGTTCCTAAAATGATAAAAGAAAATACGACTAATATGCAAAATAGAATAAAGGAAATGTTAGGAGTAGTAGAAATAGATCAAACTAAACTTGCAAATGAAATAGCGTTTTTTGTAGACAAAGTAGATATAAACGAGGAAATAAAACGGCTAAAGAGTCATATAAATCAGTTTAAAGAAACGTTAAAAGATAAAGAAGCGATAGGAAAAAAGTTGGAATTTATTAGTCAGGAAATGACTAGAGAGATAAACACAATGGGCTCAAAAAGTAATGACATAGAAATAACTAATAATGTTTTATTAATGAAAAATCTTAATGAAAAGATAAAAGAACAGATAAGAAACATTGAATAAAAATGCTTGACAAAAAACAAATAATCTGATATATTGCAATCTGCATATCGTGCAAAAAAGCGGGGTGAAGTTATGTCAACAGTTCGAGTGAACGAAAATGAAAGTTTGGATAGTGCATTAAAAAGATTCAAACGCAAATGCCAAAAAGATGGTATTATTGGCGACATCCGCAAGCGCGAAGCATATGAAAAACCAAGTGTAAAGCGTAAACACAAAGCAGAAGCCGCCCGAAAACGCAACAAATAAATAAGGGAGGAAAGGAAATGAGTAAAGTATGTAGTGTATGCGGAAAAGGCCATATGAAAGGTCATACAATTTCACATTCACATATTCTAACAAATAGAGCATTTAAACCAAATTTGCATAAAGTTAAGGTTGAAAACGATGGAAAAACAGAGTATGTATATATGTGTACAAAGTGTATGAAAGGCTCAAAAAAGGATAAATAAATGAACAATGCACACCATAAGTAGTGTGCATTTTTTTGTTTTATTTTATAAAGCTATAAATTTATATAAAATACTTGCTAAAATTTAGAAAAAATAGTAAAATACAAGATAATAATTAAACATTATTGGGTGAATAAATGTCATTAAATACAGTAAATGCATACGGTAAGATAACTGTAACAGACGAAGCGATAGCATTAGTAGCAGGTCATAGCACATTAGAGTGTTATGGCGTTGTTGATTTGGTAGCACGCAAAGCAAAAGATGTTGCAGGTGAGTTGTTTAATAGGCCAAGCAAAACTAGAGGAGTCCGTGTTTTAACAATTGGAGATAGAATTCATATTGATATTGATTTGTTGCTTAAATACGGAGTCTCAATAAATGCGGTTGCGGAGTCTGTAAGACGACAAGTTAAATATAATGTAGAAAAGTTTACTGGAATGATTGTTGATGCAATAAATATAAACGTAGCAGGAGTACGAGTTTAAAATAGTAATTACGCTGCAAATATGGAGAAAGCAATGTCAAATACAATAAGTGGCGCTTTGTTTCGTAAAATGATAATTAACGGAGCAAACGCACTAGAAGAAAATAAGCAATATGTTGATTCATTAAATGTGTTCCCTGTTCCAGATGGAGATACGGGAACAAACATGTCATTAACTATGCGAAGTGCAATGAAAGAGATTAACATGTGCACAAATAACAATTTGGATAGTCTTTGTGAAGCTTTGGGAAAAGGCGCACTAAAAGGAGCGCGTGGCAACTCTGGAGTTATCTTATCTCAAATTTTAAAAGGGTTTACATCAGTAATATCAAAAGAAAAGACTATATCAACAAAAAAGTTCGCCGAAGCCTTATCAAAGGGTGCAGAAATTGCTTATAATGCGGTAACAAAACCAAAAGAAGGAACCATATTAACTGTTATTAGAGTTATGAGCGAAGAATCTGTTAAGATAGCAAAAAAAGAATCAGATTTTGAACCATTTTTAAAGAAAACATTAGAAGCTGGAGAAATGATTCTTGCGCAGACACCAGAAATGCTTCCTGTGTTAAAAAAAGCTGGAGTTGTTGATGCTGGTGGCAGGGGCTTGTTGGTTATTTTAACAGGATTTGCAAAAGTTATTACAGGCGAAGTTCAAGAAGTAAATTTTGAGATCCAAGAGCCAGTATTGGAAGGCGAAGTTTCTGTAGATTATAATGATTTAGCGGATATAGAATTTGCATATTGTACTGAATTTTTTATAATTAACATTAATAAAAAAACCACAGAAGCTGATATAGATAAGCTTCGTGAAAAATTAATGGAAATAGGTGATAGTGTAATTTGTATTGGCGATTTAAATTTAGTTAAAGTGCATGTTCATACAAACGATCCAGGAGTAGCGCTGTCTAATGCACTAATGTTGGGTGAAATAAATGGCGTAAAAATTGAAAATATGCTTGAACAAAACAGAGCATTAAAAGTTCAAAAAGAAGAACAAGAATTAAGGCCAATGGGAATGATAGCTATTTGTGCTGGAGAAGGAATTGCTTCAGTATTTAAAGACTTAATGGTAGATGTAGTCATTGAAGGTGGCCAAACAATGAATCCATCAGCAGAGGATATAGCAAAAGCGGCTGATAGTGTTCCAGCGCAAACGGTTTTCGTTTTACCAAACAATAAAAATATAATTTTAGCGAGTGAACTAGCAAAAGACTTGTCTCATAGAAATATAGAAATAATTCCATCAACTTCTGTACCACAAGGAATAACTGCAGCATTAAACTTTAATGTTGAAGAAACTGTAGATGAAAACAAGAGCAATATGATCGCTGCGCTTGAAACAGTAAAAACTGGTTCAGTAACCTATGCTGTAAGATCAACACACATAGACGGATTAAAATTGAAAGAAGGCGATATAATTGGACTTGATGAAAAAAGAATTATAGCAAAGGGCGATGATGTTTCAGAAGTTGCTGCAAAAACGGTTGAGTCATTAATTGATGAAAATGTAATGCATATAACATTATTTTATGGTTATGATGTTAAAGAAGAATCTGCACAAAAATTACAAGCAGAATTAGCGCAAAAATATCCAGATGTTGAAATTGATATTCACAATGGCGCTCAACCTTTGTACTATTATTTGATATCATTAGAATAGCATGGAACTAACTAAAATACCTGGAATTGGAGAAAAAAGTGAAAAAGCCCTTAATGAAAAGGGCATTTTTTCGTATGAAGATTTAGCCCAAATTAGGCCAATTAAATATTATGAAATTAATGATGCATCAGAATTTAATCCGAATGCTGAAAAGATAAGTTTAGAGATAAAACTAATATCCAAACCTCAAATTCTGCGCATAAAAAAATTATTAATAACAAAAGCAAAGGCTGAAGACATAAAAAGTAAAACAGAGCTAGAGCTGGTTTGGTATAATCAAAAATATGTCGGACAAGTGTACGAAGTTGGCAAGGCGTATTTTGTTTTTGGAAATATAAAGCAAAAACATTTACAGGTGTTATTAATGGTTGATTTAGAGAATAAAAAGGATATTATTGGTTTATTCCCAATATATAAGCGATATGGCATACCAAGAAAGACATTAATTAATGCCATTAAATATAGTCAATCTAACATAAAGTTGACAACTAAAATTAGTAAACAGGAAGAAGAAAAGTATAATTTAATGGGTTTATTGGAGAGCTATAAAATCTTAAATAATCCAATATCAACAAAGGAACTAGAACTGGCAAACTTTAGAATTGATGTTGAAAAAGCGATTGATTTTATAACATCAGAAGGCAGTTTTGTAAGACAAAATAGAATAAATAGAAAACCACTAGATTGTTCAAAATGTAATATTTTGATTAAAAAATTGCCGTTTATGTTGACAAAATCACAACATTCGGCACTAAAAAACGTAATTGATGATTTTTTGGGTGAAAAAAGCTGTAATAGACTTATTCAAGGGGAAGTGGGCAGTGGTAAAACAATATTAGCATTTTTGTCAGCTTTGATATTTGTACAAAATTCATATCAAGTTGCTATAATGGCACCAACCGAAATACTTGCTAGGCAACACTATGAAAATTTTAATAATATTTTTGGCATAAATTATGATTCTGTATTACTAACTTCATCACAAAAAAATAAGAACGAAATTTATAATTTAATAAAACTCAAGTCTCCATTGATTATCTTTGGAACTCATGTTTTAGCTAATAGTGTAGAATTCAACAACCTTGGATTAGTTATTATTGATGAACAACATAGGTTTGGGGTTGAAACTCGTGCAAAATTAATTGAAAAAAGTAAAACTCGTGATACCATCTCTTTATCAGCAACTCCAATACCAAGAAGTTTGATGTTGTCTTTAATGAATATTTTATCAATTAGTCAACTCAATGAAAGACCTTCTAGATATAATATTAGTACACATATAGTAAATGAAAAATATTACGAGCAACTTTGGAATTATATTAATCATCAAGACAAATGCTTTGTTGTTTGTCCAAGAATTTACGACATTGATGATCCATTTAGTGAACAAAAATCAAATGTTGAAATTTTTCAAAAAAAATTGGAAAGTAAGTTTGGAAAATCACAGGTGCTAAGGCTTGATGGAGATATGAAACAGTTAGAACAAGAAAATATAATAAAACAATTTAAATTAGGCAACGAAAAAATTTTATTGTCTACAACAATTATAGAAGTAGGTGTGGATTTAAAAAATGTGAATAATATGGTTATACTTGGCGCTGAAAATTTTGGGTTGGCGACTTTGCACCAACTAAGAGGTCGAATCGGTCGTGATGGGAAAGAAGCCCATTGTTTTTTATTGTTTGATAAAAAGAAAATATCAAAGAAGACTTATGAGCGTATTAAATTTTTTAAGGAGCATGATAATGGGTTGGAGATTGCTGAATTTGACTTTAATACTAGAGGCACAGGAGATATATTTGGTTTAAGGCAAAGTGGAGATTGTAATTGGCCGTTTACTATGCAGGCTTTAAAAGTTGCCGATAAGCTAATTGGGAATCGAGAAAAAAAGATATATATTTCAAATAATTAAAGAAATATCTATTATAGACTTAAAGAGATATTAATAATATTAATATTTATGATATACTTAATTAACAAAAAAAATTGGAGATGTTTTTATGAGAAACGATAGGTTTATAACAATAACTAATGGTAGCACAAAATTGGTTATTGACAGATTAGGTGCCCAGATTGTTAGTTATATAGTTGATGGCGTTCAAATAATGTATCAAGGAGCATTAAACCCAGATAATGCAATGTGGAAAGCAACAGCAAAAAATTTGTTTCCAAATCCTGGGCCAATCGGCTCTAATAATGATGTTTATGGTGAATTAAAAGTCGAAGAATATTCAGTGAATGATAAAAATGAAAAACATACTATCTATATTCACAATGGTGGCCTTTATCATATGGGACAGCACGGGTTTGCACAAAGTAAATTATTTAACGTAAAAGCAAAAAAGCCATCATATGCTGTATTATCTTTATCGTCTGCAACCCACCAAACATATACAGAATATCCATATGAGTATGTATACAATTTGATGATTGATTTGCCAACAAAAAATTCATTTCATTATCTAACCTCAGTGCAAAATGTAGATCAAAAACCTATATTGGCTGGCATGGGCTGGCATCCGGCTTTTAGGCTTCATGATTCGGCTCAAAAATACAAAATAAGATTTCGTAATTTAGTAAAAAATGAGCAGTGCGAATTAGAAGAGCATGTGTATTACGACATATATGACAGCGTGATTACAAAAAGCAAATCAAAAATTATTAGTGGAATAATAAGTGCAGACATAGAATTGTGTTACGAGATTGAACCTGGTAGATTTATTCCATATATAACTATGCACACCGAAGAGCCATATCTAATTTTATGGTCAAAAAATCGTGAACAAGCAAGTCAGGAAGAATTTATCTGCATTGAACCATGGAATTGTCCACCTAGAATGATTAGCAAATTAACAACTCAAGACAAAACCGAATCGCTCAAAAATGAAGGTGCTGTTGTTGTTGATTTAAATCAAAGAAGTGTTTTGGAGGCTATAGTTTTTGTTAATCCAGAGTACACAAAAACATTTTGTTACACAGAAGAAAAAAAATAAAATAATAAATGTTTGTTCCCAAAAAAAGATCTTGAGATATAGCTAGATTAAATAGAAAATAAAATTTTTAAAATAATAAAAAAACTCTTGCCAAAAAGAAATATCTTTGCTAAAATATAGCATGTTTATGTAATGGAAGTTTAGCTCAGCTGGGAGAGCGCTTGCCTTACAAGCAAGTGGTCATAGGTTCGAGTCCTATAACTTCCACCAATGCGGGAATGGCTCAGTGGTAGAGCGTCACCTTGCCATGGTGAATGTCGCGAGTTCGAATCTCGTTTCCCGCTCCATAATAATGTAACTATAATGTTACTTTATAAAAATACAGAAGAACATTAAATTTTATATAAATTGACTAGTGATATAGTTTGTTGGCACCATAGCCAAGCGGTAAGGCAGAGGTCTGCAAAACCTTCAGCCCCGGTTCGATCCCGGGTGGTGCCTCCAAAATTGTCAACAAGCCGGTGTGGCGAAATCGGCAGACGCACGGGACTTAAAATCCCGGGAGTGTAAAAGCTCGTATCGGTTCAAGTCCGATCACCGGCACCAAGGATAACTTATAATGAGTTATCCTTTTTTATTTTAATAAAATTTAGAAATATTACTATTAAGTAATTATAAATAATTTTTTAATATTCCAAAAATTATAACAAAAACCGCTAAAATTATGTTTAATATTGTTCATAATCAATTATATAATTAACAAAAAAAAGGAATTTATCATGGCTGATTATTATAAATATTATGAACTAATTAGACTAGGATACATTGTCAGTTTAGGTGAAAGGGCATCAGTAAATAAAATGACTGGATATTATTGCACTGTTAGATATAATGGAAACCTTGTTCCATGCTTTATATCCATAATTGATAATATAGTTGTAATTATTTCAAATAGGAATAAAGATATTAATTTTAGATTAGATGCAAATAGTGTATTTCCAAATTTTGACAGCAAAAACAAATAAAGGTAATAAAAATTACAAAAACAATTTACAATTTTTGTGTATTTTGCATAATTCTATTATTAGGGTATTGTCAAAATTTAATAAGTATTTTATAATAAAATTATGATAAGAATATGTGTTTCAGATGCAAATTCAGAAAATTTGGATGATTCACTATATTTGGATTCTTCAATTATTGTAAAATGTGGATTATTTTATAACTTTGTTGTAAATGGTAAAATTGATATTTCTTTATCATTTCTTCAAAAGTTTAATAATGCTTGGGCACAAAATATTCTAAAATTAATGGGATATAAAAATTATTCTATTGCAATTAATTTGGAAAATGAATTGGAAAGACTTTGTTTAAAGTGTGGCAAAGATTCATACAAAGTTACAACGCAAGGGATTTCAATTATCCTTGATGAAGTATTTAGGTTTAAGAAAAGTAAGATGGAAGCAAGAGATTTTATGGCAATTTTTGACGCTATGATAAAAAATAAAATCCATGATAGGTCTTCTAAAAATAATATAGAACTGCTAGTAAAATTACAAAATGCAATGATTGAGGAATTTGGAATAAAGAAAACAATATCGTTTAACACTCATTATGATAATGAAACACTTTCGGTCAAATTATTATCTATAATCGCTGAAATTTATTTAAAACAATCATATTATAAAAAGTTTTCTCCCATATTAATTAACAAAGCTATTAGAAATTTTGAAGAATATGAAAAAAGATTTCATAATTTACTAAACGAAACAAAGGATAGTGAATATTTTAATAGTGACGAATTTTTATTGATGGCAGAGAAGATTAGAAGTGAAAAATTGAATATTTATAGAATGATATATCAGGCTGATATAGCGAAAACAAATATAAATTATCTTATTCAAAAAAATAAATAATCTTTGGATATAAATTAAAAAACCAAATACAATTATTTTCATTTTGTTTTTTGTAATGTGCAATTGATTGACAAGTTTGCTGCATTATTTTATTATATATTTATGATTATTTTAGGTATTGATCCTGGCTTTGCAATAATTGGTTATGGAGTTATTGAAAAGTTACAAAATGGGAAATGTTTGTGCATTGATTATGGATCGATTGAAACATCACAAAATGATTCATTTCCAAAACGTTTGCAAAAAATTTCAAAAGCAATGAGATTATTACTCGAAAGATACAAACCCAATGCTGTCGCAATAGAGGAGTTGTTTTTTCAAAACAATACATCAACAGCTATTCCTGTTGCCGAAGCTAGAGGAGTGATTATTGCAACAGTAATGGAATATACCGAAAACTTGTTTGAATATACACCAAATCAAATAAAGTTATCAACAACCGGTACGGGTTCTGCAGACAAACATCAGGTTCAGCAGATGACAAGATATATTCTAAAACTAAAGACAGTGCCAAAGCCAGATGATGCGGCTGATGCACTAGCAGTAGCCTTAACTCATGCACAAACAAATGTATTTATGGCTCAAAGTTCAATGCATAATAAATTAGCAAGAGGTGAATGTAAAAAAGGTAAAATCCCTAAGAATTCAAGCAATAATCAATTAAAAATTCGTGCATCATCACCATGTATAGTAAAAAAAGCAAATAAATAAAATTTGGAGAAAGTATGATAAATCGCATTATTGGAAAAGTTTTAGACATAAAAAATTCAATAGTAACAGTTTTGGTTGGTGGAATTGGATTCGAACTAAATGTAAGTTTGCAAACACAAGAGAACTTAATGCTTGGTGATGAAATATGTCTATTTACCTATCTTTCCGTAAAAGAAGATTCCATAACCTTGTTTGGTTTTTCAACCGAAGAAGAGAAAGAGATGTTTTTAAAACTAATATCAATTTCCGGAATTGGTCCCAAAATGGCAATTTCTATTTTATCCAATTCCACACCCGAGAGTTTAGCATTGGCAATTATATCTGGCAATATATCAGTCTTATCAAATATTAAAGGTGTAGGCAAAAAAACTGCGGAGCGTATTATACTTGAACTTAAGGAAAAAGTAAACGAGACAATTAAAAACTTGGATAGTGCAGAAAAAGTGGATAATAAACTATTGTGGCAAGAGGCCGAAGATGCAATTTATGGATTGAGAGCTTTGGGAATAAAGGAAATAGAAGCTCGAAGAATCGTTGAAAGTGTTGCTCAAAAGGGAGAAACAGCTGAACAAATTATAACAAAATCATTAAAAGGATTAGCAAAATAAGTATGGATGAAGAATTAATAAAAAGCAACAAAGATAAAATCGATTTTACTAACGAATATGAAGAGCGCTTATTGACAAAACAGCGAATCGAAGAAGACGTTGAAAATGAAAATATTTTGAGGCCCAAAACGATTAAAGAATATGTTGGCCAAACAAAAGTAAAAGAAAATTTGTTAGTATATATTACAGCGGCAAAAGCAAGAGCTGAAGCACTTGATCACTGTTTGCTTTATGGCCCTCCTGGTTTAGGTAAAACAACACTTGCAAACATTATTGCAAATGAAATGGGCGTTGGTTTTAAGCAAACAAGTGGCCCTGCTATTGAAAGAGCAGGAGATCTTGCGGCTATTTTAACGAACTTATCCGAAAATGATGTTTTGTTTATCGATGAAATACATAGACTAAGTCACCAGGTTGAAGAGATATTATATCCAGCTATGGAAGACTTTTCGTTAGATTTAACTATTGGAAAGGGGCCATCAGCTCGTTCAATGCGTCTTGCTTTACCTCACTTTACGCTTGTTGGTGCAACAACTAGAGCAGGAATGTTAACCGGCCCATTAAGAGATAGATTTGGTGTTTTATGTAGATTAGAACTTTATTCTAACCTTGAACTAGCAAAAATAATAACCCGATCAGCAAATATTTTAAAAATTATGATTGAAAAAGATGCTGCTGAAGAAATTGCTAGTAGAAGTCGTGGAACTCCAAGAATTGCTAATAGACTATTAAAAAGGGTTAGGGATTTTGCTGAAGTTGCAAACAGTAAAGTAATAACAAAAACAATAGCGAATGAGGCATTAACTAAAATGGAAATTGATGGGTTGGGATTAGATTTTGTTGATAGACGAATATTAAACACTATAATTGATAAATTCAATGGTGGGCCGGTGGGACTAGACACTCTATCAGCAATTACAGGTGAAGAAAGCAGTACAATAGAAGATGTTTATGAACCATATCTTTTACAACTAGGATTTATTGCTAGAACGGCACGAGGTAGAATTGCATTAGAACCTGCTTACAAACATTTAAACAAGGAACTGCGTAATGAAGACAAGTGATTTTTTTTATGAACTGCCAAATGAGTTAATAGCCCAATCTCCAACTGAAGAAAGAGACAAATCAAGATTAATGATTGTTGACAGAAAAACGGGTAAAATTGAACACAAAATTTTTTCTGATATTGTGGAATATCTGGGCCCAAATGATTGTTTAGTTATTAACAACACAAAAGTTATACCCTGTAGAGTTTATTGCCACAAAGAAAATTGTTCTGGAAATATTGAGGTTTTATTGCTTCACAGAAAGGACTTATTTATTTATGAAGCTATTGCAAAACCAATGAAAAGAATTCACATTGGTGAAAAGTTAATATTTTCTGATAATATGTTCGCCGTTTGTAAGCATAAAGATGATTCTATATTATTATTGCAATTTAATGTTAAAGAGGGCACTTTAGAAGCAGAGCTTGATAAAATCGGCAATGTTCCGTTACCGCCATATATAACAAAAAAATTGGAAGATAGGACTAGATACCAAACAGTTTACGCAAAAATTTCTGGCTCTGCAGCTGCGCCAACAGCGGGTTTTCATTTTACTAAAGATTTGTTTGAAAAAATCAAACGAAAGGGTGTGCAAATTATCGAGGTAAATCTAGAAATTGGGTTGGGCACATTCAGACCGGTAAAAACTGAAAATATAGAAGATCATAAAATGCACTCTGAATATTGTGTGGTAAGTGAAAATTCTGCAAAACTATTAAATGAAGCAAAGCGTAATGGCAAACGAATTATAGCAGTTGGGACAACTTCGGTCAGGACGCTTGAAACAGCACAAAAACATGGAGAAATAATTGCTGGACATTATAATACAAATATTTTCTTATATCCGGGCAAAAAATTTAATTTTGTTGATTCAATCATAACAAATTTTCATTTGCCAGAAAGTACATTAATTATGCTGGTTTCGGCTTTTCTTGGAACAGAAAAAACCATTGAATGTTATAATCTAGCCGTAAAAGAAAAATATAGATTTTTTTCTTTTGGTGATGCTATGTGGATAAAATAAGAGAGTGAAATTATGAAATATTTTGAATTTAAAGAAAAAAACAAATCATCTACTTGTGAAGCTCGAATTGGTGAACTAAAAACGCCACATGGAGTAATTGAAACGCCTGTTTTTATGCCAGTAGGCACGCAAGCAACTGTAAAGACATTAACTCCAAACGATCTTAAAGACTTGGGCGCACAAATTATATTGTCTAATACTTATCATTTATATTTAAGGCCAGGCAATGAAATAATTGCAAAAGCGGGTGGGTTGCACAAATTTATGAATTGGGATAAGCCAATACTTACTGATAGTGGAGGTTTCCAGGTTTTTTCGTTGTCTTCATTAAGAAAAATTACAGATGAAGGCGTCCAATTTTTTTCACATATTGATGGTAGTAAACATTTTTTTACTCCTGAAAAAGCCATAAAAGTTCAAAACGATTTGGGCAGTGATATTGTTATGGCATTTGATGAATGTACAACGGCTGGTGTTGATTGGCAAGATGCAAAGAAGGCTATGGATAGAACCTTGCAATGGCTTGAGCGTTGCTATCAGGCGCAGAACAATCCAAAACAAATGTTATTTCCTATTGTTCAGGGAAATGTATATGAAGACTTAAGATTAGAAAGTTTAAAGAAAACTATACCATATGCAAAGGTAGGATTTGCCATTGGTGGGTTGTCTGTTGGAGAATCCAAAGAAACAATGTATAAAATTCTTGATTGTTTAAAGCCACATTATCCAAAAGATAAGGCTCGATATTTAATGGGGGTAGGAAGCCCAGATTGTATTGTTGAAGGTGTTTCCCGTGGTATTGATATGTTTGATTGTGTTCTACCAACCAGAATCGCACGAAATGGCACTGCATTTACTAGCCTCGGAAAAGTGGTTGTAAAAAATGGTTGCTATAAAGATGATTTTTCGCCACTTGATCCAAATTGTGATTGTCCAGTATGTAAGAATTATACAAAAGCGTACTTAAGGCATTTATTTAATAGTCAAGAAATTTTAGGAGCTAGATTATTGTCTTACCATAATTTATATTATTTAACACATCTTTGTGAGGAAATAAAGGCGGCAATAAAAAACGATACTTTTAATGAGTTTAAAACAAATTTTTATAAACAAACAGGATATGACAAAAACAAACAAAATAACTTGTAAAATAATTAATCAAATTGAAATTTTATCAATAAATATTTGACATATACAAAAAAAAACAATAAACTAAAAAAAAAGGAGATAGTAGTTATGAATATAATTAATTTAATGGCAGCCAATATTCCAACATCTAGCATAGTACTCTATGTGGTCTTAGCATTGATGGTTATTGCAATGCTTGTTTTTCCAACAATTTCAAGAAGAAGACAAATGAAAGATTTTGCACAAATGATGGATAATTTGTCTGTCGGTGATCAAATTATGACAAACACTGGAATGATCGGAACAATAAAGAAAATAAATAGAAAAGCTGATGGCATGACTTTTTTGCTTGAAACTGGTGAAAAAACAGTAATAGAGTTTGATGTTGGGGCGATCTCAAGAGTTCTTCATTCAGTAAAACCAATCCCAGTTGCAACAAAATCAAAAGATGACAAAACAATTAAAGCTGAAGTAGTTTCTCAAAATTCTGAAACAGAGAAGACTGAAGATAAAAAAGAAGAAAAAGTTGTAGAAAAAACAGACACTGCAAAAAAAGAAAATACACCAAAGGTTGCAAACATAAAAAAGTCATCAAAATAGTTCAATTTTTGTAATTTTAAAAAGAGCATTTGTTAGATGCTCTTTTTTTTGTTCTTAATTGTTTTATGTTGGAATACAAATAAATAATGAGGTAATATGATATGTTAAAATTAAGTAAAAAAATTCAATTCAAAGATTTAAAGTTTGCTCCATATATAATTGGTGGCTTTGCGTCGGTGATTGTTGCAATAGCATTAATATTGGTTTTTGCTTTAATTATTAGATATGTGGGAATATCTAACAACTGGATTAAGCCTATTAATATTTCAATAAAAATAATTTCAATTTGCGTGGGTGTTTTTATTGCAACAAAAGATGGTCAACACGGCCTAAAAAAAGGTGTTATTGTTGGTATTATATTTATATTGTTAGCTTCAATTATTTTTTCAATTTTAACAAAAAGTTTTATGTTTGATTTATCTTTGCTCGCAGATTTGGGCCTTGGAGTAGTTTCTGGTGCAATATCTGGAGTAATCTCTGTAAATCTAAGAAAATAACAAAATATTGCCCACAAAGTTGACAAAAATGTTTAGAGTATTCTATAATTACCAAGAATATTATAATATAGGGGCATAGTTATTAATGAGAAAACAAAAATTGTGGGTTAGTTGGTTAGAATTGTCACTGGTTTGTTTATTGTTTTTTTGCACAATAATTGCAGCTTTTGTGCCAATTAAATTTAGTAGTGGAGAATACTATTCATTTTTTGGAGCACAAACTTATTCATCTGATTTATCGGATAAGTTAGTTGTTACATATTCATATAAATCAACTAGCAACACTGATAAGTCTTCGGTAGATGATGCGTGTAAAACAATAGAAAAAATTTTACACAATAAAGGATATGCGTCTGCTATTGTTACAGCATTAGGTTCTGATCAAATAAAAGTTGAAATGGCAAAACCTGATAGAGGAGACCAATTACAAGATGCATTTTCACTTTTAGGTAATCAGGGTATTGGCGTTGGTAATTTTGAACTAAAAACTGAAAACACAGCCGATGCTGAAGCACTACTAACTGGTAGTGAACATGTAAAGAAGATATCAATTGTTTCAAATAGCGGATATTATTATACTGTTGTTGAATTTACAACAGAAGGCAAAAGTCTATTAAACAATTATCAATCGGTCACGGAGAGCGAAGGGAAAAGCGTTAGTTATTACTTATATTTTGGAGGTTCGTCCGAGATTACAGGTGGGTATGCTTTTACGCCATCAAGTAATTTTGTGAATGGCGATCTATATATTGGTGGGTTTGAAGATATCGAATACGCTGAACAATATAAACTTATGATGGATATAGGAAGTTTAAAAATTAATCTTAACTCTGCAACGGCGCTTGATATAAATAGCGAAAATAATATTACGAAAAATTTTTCTAGAATAATGTTATGGAGTGTCAGTTTGTTTTTTATTGTAATGTTTATTCTTGTAATAGGCATAAGACATGGGCTTTTTGCTTTCGTTGTTTCATTAATAAATAATGTATTTATTGTTGCATTAGTTTTGTTGCTTTCTATTGCAATGCGATGGGTAGAACTATCTTCAATTGGTTTAATAACCTGGGCAATATGTTTAAGTGTATTTAATTTGTGCTTATTGTTTATGTTTGAAAAAATGCGACATGAAAAACAAATAGGAAAAGATTTAAGCATGAGTATTGATTCTGGATATATGAAAAGTTTGCTACCAACGATTGGAATAGGTGTGTTAATGTTTTTCATTGGATTATTTTGTGCCGTTGCGTTTGAAGGGCAAATCCGTGTGATTTCAACAATAATTTCAATGTTTGGTGTATTAACAATATTTTTTGTTTTGTGCTGTGCAAAAGGAATATTCAATTGGCTAATAAAGGTTGGACGTGTAAATAAAAGAACTATTAGTTGGGGAGCTGATAATAATGATTAGAATAAAAAAAGTAGAACCTAAAAATTTAGTATATTTTTATATTTCTATAGTAGCTATTGTTGTACTAGTTGGTGCATTGATTTGGGGATTTTTAGGCATTAATTTGTCTATTGATTATTCTGGAGGTAGTCAATTAGTTGTTACATGTCAAACTCAAGATCAACTCGATTTGTCTGAATCTAAAATAATTAGTGTCCTAAAAAACAATAAGGTTGATATATATGAAATTAGACATCAATCTAATGGTGCCGAATATCAGACAATTTTTGTAACTAAAGAAAAAAATGTTGCAAATGAAATATCATTAGCAGTAAGAAATGCAGTCGCGGATTCACAGTCTGTTGAAATTAAGGGTTTTGATAATTTTAGTTCTAGTTATAAAACGCAAACTTGGATTATTGTCCTAACTAGTTGCGCCCTTGTGTTGGCATTTAGTATTGCTTTATATTTTGTTTTTAAAAGTTGGATTGCCGCTATAACTTATATTATTTCTTTTTTTGCTACTGCTATTTTTATATTTAGTTTGTTTATTATTACAAGAATAGAAATTGGACAAGAAGTTTTAGGTAGTTTGATGATGGGCTTAATTATAATGTCTGGTTTGGCGTTTTTGTTGTTTGTGCGAATTAATAATCAGAAAAAATTTGCAATAAATCATGATAAGAATATATATCAAATAATACATTTAGTAAGAAGATTAAGTATAAAAATAGATAGCATATTTTTTGGTGTTATACTTTTGTGTTCTGTTGTTTCGGTTGTAATTGGAATTACATCGTTGATGTATTTTGGAGTGGGATTGTCTTTGGCTTTATTAGGTGCCGTATTTGTTTCGTATTATTTATTGTTAAATTTATATTGTAATTTTTTAACTTTTTCTGAAAGAAAATATGAACAAAAGAAACAGATAAATAAATCTATTTCTTCACAAGACACCAAGCAAGAAATCAAGACTAAATCACAAAATCATGTTAATCAGAAGCCTGTTTCTAAAAACAATGCACAACCTAAAAAGAAAAGAAAAAGACGCAAAAAATCAGATGATAATAAGGTTGTTGTATGACAAATAACTTTGACAAAAAAATACTAAAAGTATTAGAAAATAGGGGAATTGATAATTCAAAAAAAATAGAGGAGTATTTTTTCCCCTCTATTTCTTTTTTGACTGATCCATTTAAACTATCTGGAATTGAAGCATCAAAACAAAGAATAGAAAAAGCAATATTGAATAAAGAAAATATTGTTATATATGGAGATTATGATGCTGATGGTGTATGTGCATCTTCAATTTTATATAAATATTTTAAAGAAAAAGGAATAATTCCGAATGTATTTATTCCAAATAGATTTGAAGATGGATATGGCCTCAATAAAGATACAATTGAGTATATTGCTCAAAACTTATATCCAGATTTATTAATTACTGTAGATTGTGGAATCACGGCGGTTGAAGAAATTAATTTATTGAATGATTTGGGCATTGATGTAATTGTAACAGATCACCATCTTCCAGGAGATAATTTACCAAAGGCTATCGCCATTATAGACCCAAAATTGGATAATTTAGAAGAAGTATATAATTTGTGTGGAGCGGGCGTTGCTTTAAAATTAATTCAAGCGCTTGGTGGTAATATTGAAAAATATGTAGATTTAGCGGCAATTGCGACTATTGGGGATATAGTTCCATTAATATATGAAAACAGGCTTATATCGTATTTGGGCTTACAAAAAATTAATACAAACAATACAAACTTGGGCATAAAATATTTACTTAATAATTTGAACATAAAAGAAAAGCTAACATCACAAGACGTTGCTTTCAAAATTGTTCCTAGGCTAAATTCGGCAGGTAGAATAAAAGATGCTAAAATTGCTTTTAATTTATTAATAGAAGAAGATGAAAAATCCGCAAAAAAATATGCAAATGAATTAGAAATTTTAAATACAGAACGAATTAACTTAATTAGTGAAGCATATTCAAACATTCTTGAAAAAATAAAAGATATTGACATTAACAAATCAAATGCAATAGTTGTTTGTTCCTCAGATTATAATTTAGGTATAATTGGAATATTAGCCTCAAAATTAGTTAGTGAATACAAAATACCTAGTTTTGTGTTCACAGAAACAGAAAATGGGTTTATAAAAGGTTCGTGTAGAAGCCCCGAATGGCTTGATATTCATTCAATACTTCTTCAACTCAAACCAATTTGTGAAAAAGTTGGAGGACATAAACAGGCCGGAGGAATAACTTTAAAATCTCAAAATTATTCAGTATTTAAAGAGCAATTAGAACAATTACTAAATAAAATTAAAATACCTCATAATGAATATCATCCACAATACGATATAGAGGTGTTAGATAAAGATATCACTATTAGTTTGGCAGAGCAGGTGATGTTAATGGAGCCAACTGGTTGCGGAAATGAAAAAATTGTTTTTAAAATGCCAGCTGTGGGTTGTGAATTTAAGCAGACTTCAAATCCCAATCATTATCAAATAATCACACAAAATAAAAAATATTTAGTTTGTTTTGGTGGTAATAAATTTGAAACTGACTTTTATTCTAATAACGCACAAATATACTTTAATTTATTTTGTGATGAGTTTAATAACACAAAAAGGCCAAGAGGATTAGTTAAAACAATAATAGCAGAAACAATACAAAAACAACATGAAAATGTTGTTATCAACCAGTTGGAATTTTTATTCAATACATATAAAAATAAACCGAATAGTATATTATATAAAAACATAGAAAATTTGTTTTTTGGCCTGCAGCCCGCACTTAATAAATCTGGAACATTGTTAGTGGCTTACTCAAAAGAAATTGCAGATTTTGCAAAATCAAAACTAAGCCTAAATCTTTATACTCAAATTCCATCAAATCAAGAAAGTTGCATATTATACTGTCCAAAAGGTTTTGTATTTAAACAAAACATCGATAGATATAAATGTGTTGTTTTGTTAGACGGAATATTAAGCAATACAAGTTTTGATGGTATAAAGACAAT
>CALVJV010000066.1 GCA_944332395.1 uncultured Clostridia bacterium
TCTTGCATATGCTGATTTTGAGGTGGTCATATGAAGCAATTAAAAAAATATACAATTATTGGTACTTTTTTTGTTTTAATCACAGGAACCTTATCCCACTTTATTTACGAATGGAGCGGAAACAACTTTATTGTTGGTTTCTTCTTTCCTGTAAATGAATCTACATGGGAGCACATGAAATTAGTATTCTTTCCAATGTTCCTGTTCTCTATTTTCATGTTCAAAAGACTGAACGGTAATCACTCTCATATCCTTCAATCTTTATCTCTCGGAATTTTAATCGGAACATTCTTAATTCCAGTCCTCTTTTATACTTATACTGGCATTTTAGGATATAACATTCCCGTATTGGATATTTCCACTTTTATATTAAGTGTAGTTACAGCTTTTTACTCTATTTATAAACTGATTCTATCTCGCAGGATAAACTATTCCATTCCAATCTTTTTCGTTTTGGTATTGATTGTTATGGCATGCTTTATCTTATTTACATATCATGCTCCTCAAATCGGAGTATTTGCTATACCTGGTTCATAGGATTATTGGTTTATTCCCAATATATTTTCCCTCTGTTTTTATTTCTCACCGCTATCCTGATGACTTCATCCCCACACTTCATTGTACATCTTCCACAAACAATGGATAGCTGATCTTCTGCCATCCATTTCCCTGATTGCCTCAACATAAAACTTTTTCATAATTTTGTCCTTTCTCTGCCTGTTCAGGCAGTTTTGGTTTCGGTAAAACCGATTGCTTTTACCGGCAATAGTGCCAGCTTCTTTAGAACATCCTTATCTACATTCTCGATTGGAACAATTTCATGGTTGATCTCTACATATCGTTTTCCTTTTTTCAGTTTCATTGTATCACCCCTTCTTATGTTATGTGCAAATGCCCGTCATGGTTCTTACGCACACAAACAGTAAAAAATTCCTGCCCATCAACACTATAAAAATTATCTATTTTCCTTGCAAAATAATACTATTATTAGTCACAAATTGTGTCGTTTATATTTGCTTTTGACACAATTTGTGTTAACATATAGTAAAAGGAGTGCAATTATGGGAAACTTTCAAAATATATTAAAATCTTTAAGATTATCAAAAGGAATAACACAAGCTGACCTGGCAAAAGCATTAAACATATCAAGAAGTACTATCGGCATGTATGAAAGTGGTACAAGAGAACCTGGTTTCGAAATTCTTGAGATGATAGCTGATTATTTTAATGTGGATATTGATTTTTTATTAGGTCATACAAATAAAACGATTAAAACAACTAATCCAAGCGCTGCTGAATCAATCTATTATTTAGACGATGAAACACGTGCTATAGCACAAGAAATTTATGAAAGTCCAGATTTACGCATTCTATTCGATGCATTGAAAAATGCAACTCCAGAAGACCTTAAGTTCGTAATCGAAATTGTAAAACGTATGAAAAGAAATGATTAAAATTACTGAAGTTGATGACAGATGAAAATATCCATAATGTCGATGTTTAAGAGTTCTACCGACATAATATATAGCAAATTAATACACAAGCAAATAGTTTTTAACTTTTCTGTAATAATGTATAAGATGGATATGGATATAGATTTTTTGGAAAGGAGGATAATCACTATAACTAAATTTACAAACGATAAAAAGGAGAATTTATAATGAAAAAGAGTTGTTTGGGAAGAATGACTAAAGGATGCTTTGGATTTTTGGCAATAATCTTTTTAATTGCCCTTGCTATCTCTCTATACTCGCTTTGCTGGATTCCGGCAGTATTTGTTCTGATATATTGTCTTGTATCAAAAAAATATCGGCAATACCGATTACGTAATTCAGTGCTTTGCGTCGGAGTTATTGTAACATCTCTCATTCTTTTTGCCGTCGTTTTTTCTCAGGATGATTTAGAAAGTGTAACGGTTGAATGGGACAAAACAGAATTTAATGTAGGAGAAGATACGGAAATTGAAATAACTCCTCAACCTTCTGATGCAGAAATAGATACTCTTGTTTTGTCAGATAATGATATTGCTACTCTTGATTACGAAGATGGAAAAGCTATCATAACCTTTGAAAAAGAGGGTTCAGCAAATTTATATTTTACTGCTAATGATATCATCGATAGTTCAACACAAAAAATTACAGTAATTGATAGGGAAAAGCAGGAAGCAGAAGAGAAAAAGAAAGCAGAGGAACTAAAAAAACAGCAGGAACAAGAAGAAAAAGAACGACAAGAAGCTCTTGAAGAACAACAAAGAGAGGAGGAAGAAAAACAGGCGGAACAGGAACAGACAGAACAAGAATCCAATGGTGATCCTATTGTCTACATCACTAATACCGGTAGCAAGTACCACACAGCTTATTGTAGAACATTAAGACAGTCAAAGATAGAAACGCATTTATCTGAAGTAAAAGGCATCTACGGACCTTGTGGAATTTGTAATCCACCGCAATAATTCTTCTACTATTTAATCATAAAAGGATGTGATTCTATGCCACTGCCAAAAGAAA